>CAYLVL010000284.1:0-4197 GCA_964387135.1 uncultured Planctomycetota bacterium | reverse complement strand
GATGGTGGTGAGGTTTCGTCCGGCGGCGGCGCTTATCATCTGCCTTAGCCTGCTCCTGGTGCCGGAAAGGGACCTGAGCAGCCTTCTGACCGCAGGCATCGGTCTGAGTATTCCGTTCGCTCATTTCGCGGTGGTCATTGTGGCAGGCGAGGGAGTCCAGTGGGCGCACCTGTTCGGATCGCTCCTGATCGTCCATCTTGTCGCCAGAACGCTTCTGGGCAACAGGATTCCGGTAGCTCCCGCGACCCCGTGGGTGCTCGGACTTGTCGCCACGACATTCATCTCCGTCTTTGCCATAATCGACGAACCCGGGGAGCATATCGAGGAATTCTGGAAGTCGGAAATCCAGCTTGTTTTCGGAGTACTGCTCTTTCTCGCCGTCACCCATGTCAGGTTGAAGAGCCGTCATCTTCTGCTGCTGCTCAAAGCCATGATCCTGCTGAGCGTCGGAGTGGCCCTTTTCGGGATTTACCAGTTGCCGGCAAGGCATTTCGATCTTCCCGGGGGCCTCATCAGGCTCAGCAATCCGTCACTCTCGGGAGCGGCTCAAACAGTCACGCTCCTTCACCACTTGACACGTGCCGCATCGATATTCTCCGAGCCGTCGTACTTCGGTCACTACATCATCGGCATGATGGCGCTGAGCCTCATCGCGGCGCTGCATCGGCCGAACCTGTTCGGAAAGCCTGCATGGTCGTGGCTGATCCTTTTCGTCCAGGCAGCCGGTCTGATTCTCAGCCAGTCGATGGGGTCTTTCTATATTGCGGCGCAATTACTGATAGTGATGTTCATCGTGGAACGCGGAGTCGCAAGACGCAAACTGCTGCTGGCCTGCGGCGCAATCGTGCTGATCGGACTGGTTTCAACGGTTGGGATAGAACTTTTCACCGGTTTCCCTGTCGGGCCAATGTTGCAGGAACGCGTCTACGGGCTCTACATGTTCATCCGGGGCGATGAGTCCTACCTGATCGAGGGCGAGAGCGCATTCGCTCGCGTTGACACCGCCAAGATCGCTCTGGCGGTCTGGCGCGATAATCCGTTGATTGGGGTGGGACTTGGATCGTACACGCTGGTGTCGCACCGCTACGGAGAGTACAACCCGTTCGGGTTCGCGGCAAACACGCTTGTGAACACGCTCGCGGAGACAGGCATCATCGGATTCATCGCGCTCCTCGGAGTCGCGGTGACCAGCGTTTATCCCCTGTACAGGATTATCAAGGCGGATCCCTCCCAATCTTCACCCGATACGGATCCCCGGGAGCATGCGATTCTTATCCTGGCAGCCAGAATGGTTTTCTATCTTGTGGTGCTTGAGTTTCTGTATTTCCACGTGATTAACAGTTTCTTCTGGCCCAGCACATGGTTTTACCTTGGACTTGCCGGTTTAATCGCTATAATGGCTCGACAGAAGGGTGGGTCCCCTGCGACCTGACGACGGCCTCATGCGAATACTCTGGCTTCTGACTTTACTACCCTACCCTCCCGACACCGGCGGCAAGCAGGATTCGTTCTTCATGCTCCGCGAGTTTGCCGATGCGGGCGATGAGATCACGTGCGGCGTCGTCTACCAGGGCGCGGAGCCTCCGGATGTTCCCGAGGGATTCGCCAGGCTCGTCAAAGAAGTGGTCTTCCTTCCGGGAAATCCGAAGGCGCTCCATTCAAGGCTGCTTGGAAGTCTCGGCGACGATGTTCCGTTCAAGTTCAGGAAGTACCATTCCCGGGAAGCATCCGACATCCTTGCATCCCTGCTTGAGAAGGAAAACGGCTTCGATTTTCTGCTGATTGACCATTTGCATCTCGCCCCCCTCATGCTCGAGGTCCGCGAGCATCTCAGAAAGAAGGGCGTCAGCGTTCCACCACTTGTTCTGAGAAGCCCGAACGTCGAGTCGACGATCGTGACCAAGTACGCCGAGCGGGTGGAGAACCCACTGGTCAAGGCGTTCGCGCAGCGGGAATCTCGGAAGGTGAAGGCGTACGAGGCCGGTGTGCTCGCGGAATTCGACCTTGTCGCGGCGATCAGCCCGGTGGACAAAGCGACGTTCGAGGGCATATCGGATCGTCCGGCCAACATCATAAGCGTGACCGCAGGTGTGGAAGTTGATAAACTACGTCCTTCGGACGAGCCGCCGGTCGACGGCGAAGTGGTCTTCGTCGGGACGTTCGACTGGCAGCCCAATGTCGACGGCGCTCTGTGGCTGGCGAACGAAGTCTGGCCGAAGGTTGCTGAGGCGTATCCGAAGGCTCACCTGTCGCTTGTGGGCAGGAAACCTCCGCCGCTCATCGAGAATCTCGCCGGCGATTCCATTGCGGTCACCGGGGAGGTCGAATCGGTGGAGGAGTATGTCGCAAGAGCAGGCTGCTGTGTCGTGCCGCTGTGGATCGGAAGCGGTATGCGGCTTAAAATACTGGAGGCGTTCGCGCTCGGACGGGCGGTTGTTTCGACATCGCTCGGGGCAGAGGGCATCGAGATAGAGGACGGCGGGAACATCCTTATCCGGGACGAGCCGGAATCGTTCGCGAAAGCTGTGATCGACGTTCTGACAAAGCCCGAGTTGCGCGACAGGCTGGGAACGAATGCCAGGGCGCTTGTTGAAAGAAGATACTCCTGGAAGCGTGTGGCGGGGGGATTCCGGAACGAAATTTTGAAACTTCTGGGCAAGTAAGAGAAAGCAACGGAAGAGAGATGCTCGAGCAGGTCCTGATATGGGTCTTCTGGATCTCCGTAGCGGTGGGGTGCTACGTATACTTCATCTATCCGCTCATTCTCGCCGCTCTCGCAGCGATTCTCGGTCGTCAGGACAAGTTTCCCGACCTTTCCGATGACGATCTTCCGTCGGTCGCGCTGATGATCCCCTGCTACAACGAAGAGAGGGACATCGAGGCGAAACTGCTCAATTCGATGGAGCTTGACTATCCGAAAGACAGGCTGAGGATTATCGTCCTGAATGACGGATCGAGCGACTCGACCGTGGAGATCGCGAGACGATTCTTCATGTCGCATCCCGAGGCCTATATCACGCTTCTGGACTACAAGGAAAACCGGGGAAAAAGCGCGGCACTGTATCAGGGCATTTCCTGGCTCAAGGAGAACCACCCGGAGATTGAAGTCCTTGCCCTCACCGACGCGAACGCGATGTGGGCGAAGGATGCCCTCAGGAAGATCATAGCTCCATTCAGCGACCCGAAGGTGGGCAGCGCGAGCGGGCTTCTGAGGTACACGGTACGCGAGGACGATCCGGCGGGACGTATGGAAGGGCTGTACTGGCGGTACGAGACCTTCCTCAAGCGGATGTCGAGCAGGCTTGGCACCCTTCCCGGAGCAAACGGAAGCATTTTCGCCCTGCGGCTCAGCGCGTACCATCCATTATCGAAAACACGTGGCGACGACTACGAGCTTCCGGTCATGGGTATCATCAACGGCTATAAGGCAATTCTGGTGGAAGATGCCGATTCGCGCGAGGCCCCAAGCCCGAGTTTCTCATCAGAATATCGCAGAAAACTCAGGATCACCGGGCAGATGATACCGTCCGGGCTGATGCTTTTCTGGAAAGCGCTTGGTCGTGGACGGATATTGATCGCTTTCCAGCTTCTGTCGCACAAGTTGCTGCGGTACTCCATCCCGTTTTTCCAGATACTTCTGTTGGTGAGCTCGCTTCTCCTCTGGGACGCCGCCCTTTTCTATCGTTTCGCGTTCATCGCGCAGGCTCTTTTCTATACGCTGGCTTTCACGGGTTATATGATCGAGCGAGCCGGGAGTCGACCTCCGAGAGCCTTCCAGATCCCTCTCTACTTCACAATGGTGAACATAGCCAGTCTTATGAGCATCATAAGAGTCACCGCCGGACGGGAAATACGCTGGGAGCGCAATCGCTGAGCGGCATCCGGGGGGCATAACCGCCGTCATCGCAGGGACTTCATTCCAATGTCCATCCTCTCATCGACATCTCCGGGACTTGGTGTAACCCATCCAACCTGGCAGAAAGCCACGGATGCGATCCGGACTCACCTTGCCTCGACCGTGCCCGCGCAGGTGGTCACTTTGACGCCCGAGATGTGCGTACGGGTCGATTCGGATCCTGCTTTCCGCGAGATAATCGATTCCGCGGCGATCGTGGTCGCCGACGGAGTGGGCGTTGCCTGGGGCCATGGGCGCCTTGCCGGGTCGCGCCCGGAGAAGATTCCCGGCATAGATATCGG
>CAYLVL010000283.1:0-4207 GCA_964387135.1 uncultured Planctomycetota bacterium | reverse complement strand
CTAGCGGTATTAAAGCCAGCTGGATGACTATACCCGGCCAGCCCTGTTTAATCACTGTCCAAACCACAATTAAAGGGTTTGCCGCTGAGCCCAGGGGGCTGTAAACTTCGCCGACAATAAAATATATACTCAAAACGGTTAGTCCTAGGGCTAAACGTCCACCTATCATGGCTCCAATTAGCGACCATATTGGTCGCAGGTTCAGCCTCTCGCACAGTATCCCGGCTACTAGGCCATAGGTTGAGAGTTCAACTACTATTTGGGGCAGAATCCGCAGAACTGGCAATCCTGAAACGGCATAGCTGGTAAGAGGAGTAAGAAAGCCAACAATTAGTCCAGCTCGCCAGCCGAATAATAATCCAGCTAGCAGGACAAATATATGCATTGGTAGAAAGGTGGGACCAGCTAGGTGAAATTGATGGCAAACCCAGGGCACCAAAACATCTAATAAAACGAAAACAAATGTAAAAACATAGCTACGGATATCGGTGTATTTTAGTACTATGGGGAGGGGTTGAGGTTTAGCAATCGCAATCCGGCTCATCATCAATAGCCTCCAAGGTGAAGTATTGTTCCCTATTACATAAACTGTGCTAACTGAGAGTAACCCCTTCTCAGTTGGAGAAGGTTATGTAAAAGGCTAACCCTAGATGAACTGACTTTAACGTAAGAACTGCCCCGGGCGAAAGACCAAGTTGGGAAACCACGTGCATATTTGCGGAAAGGCGATACAGATAGCCAGACCTAGCATCTGAAGCGGGATGAACGGCAAGACGGATTTGATGATTTCCCACATGGTTATTTCGGGAGGGGCTACTCCTTTGAGATAGAACAGGGCATAACCAAAAGGCGGGCTCAAGAAAGATATCTGCATGTTGACGTTGTAAATGATGCCGAACCACAGTGGGTCAAAGCCCAGGTCCTTGATTATGGGCAGGAAGATAGGCACACACAGGAACATGATGCCAACCCAGTCAACGAACATTCCCAGAACGATGAGGATAACCATGATTACGGTTAGGGTGCCATACCTACCCAGCTCCAAGCCCCATATTAGCTCCCTTATAAAGACTTCACCGCCTAGACCGTAATAGAAAGTAACCAGAGCCACGGCGCCGAAGCACACCCACAAAACCATGGCACTAACCCTTACCGTCTGATTCAGGGCTGCCTTCAGATGATTCCAGGTGAGCCTGTGCTTCATCGCCGCCGCTATCATGGCACCGAAGGCACCAACAGCCGCTGCTTCGGTAATGCTAGCCACGCCAAGGAAGATTGACCCCAGAACGGCAAAGACAAGGATGGTGGGGAAGGCTACACTCAATAGGCTCTTGAATTTTACCCCCCAGGTAATTATCTTCCTCTCTTCTTTGGTAAGGGGTGGACCAAGTTTGGGGTTGATAATGCACCTGATAGTTATGTAACTAATATAGAGACCGGAAAGGACAAGACCAGGGAAAATGCCACCGGCAAACAGCTTGCCGCATGACTCTCCGGCTACTAGGGCATACATGATGAACAATATGCTGGGGGGGATGAGGATTCCCAGGGTTCCCCCAGCCATGACCGACCCACAGGCAAGGTGCGTGTCGTATTTTTTCTTGAGCATGGATGGCAGGGCGATGAGTCCCATGGTAACCACGGCGGCACCGATGATGCCAACTACCGCTGCCAGCAGGGTGCTTGCCAGCACTGTTGCCGATGCCAGTCCACCTGGCAGTGGCCCCGTCCACTTCTGAAAGGCATCATACATCTCCTCAATAATACCAGCCTGCTCCAGCATACTTGCCAAGAAGATGAACAAAGGAATGGCAAAGAGGAGATACTGGTACATCAGCCCATAGGTTTTGACGGCAAGCATATTCATGAACCCCATTGGCATCCAACCCTGCCACGCAGAGAACAATATAAATATTACCGCCAGACCACCACAGGCAAAAGCAACCGGTAAACCCATGAGCAGAAACACGAAGAGGGAGGCAAACATAGCTATGGTAATAATCTCAATCGGTATTGGGTTCACATCAGCTCCCTTCCAGTGGCACTAAATGATAAGTCACGGACGAACTTTATCAAGGCTTGAACGGTTAGCATGGCGCAGCCTATGAATAGTGTCCACTTCAACGGATAGAGAGGCAAACGCAGGTGGGATTGGTCAACCTCTAGATTCCAGCCGATAGCTGCTATCCAGGTGGCGTTCATAGCAAATATCCAGGAGGAATAGAGCATACCACCGAGGAAGAGTGCGAAAATAGGGAAGGTAATCAGGTCTATAATGGCTCTATGTCGTGGGGAGAACATCGACCATATTACATCCACCTTAACATGCCCCCCGACAGCCAAGGTGTAGGCAGCCGCCATGGTATAATAAGCACCAAAATAAGCACAGTCTATATCCTGAACACCCATTATTGGTCGGTTAAATCCGTATCTTCGTACTACCTCAACTACCATTATTAGGACTAATGCCAATATCAGTATACCGTAAAACTTTGCGGTATACTCGTTAAAACTTTCTATAAGAGAGAACAGAAACCTGATAAATCTATGCACAGACTTCATATCAATTATGTTCCCTTACCCGGCAATATAGAGCCGGCAAACAACTCTAAAAGGTTTGCCTTATGAAGGCGTAGTGGATAAACACCATTAGCGGGTAAGCAAGGAATAAGAGGAGCCCCGCTACCCATCCAATTTTTTGGGCTAGACTCATTCCCTTCCAGCCATCAATCATCCGGTGGTAGGTACCAACTGTCAACTGGTAACCGGTGGCTAACCATTGCCCGGTTGTACTTGTTGTCTTTTCCTTTTCGGTTTCAGCCATTTTACCATTCCTCATCCCGCGGTTTGAGCTCTGCCCCCAGTTCTCTCACATCCAAGAATTACTGCTCACCAAGAAGGCGGGGAGACTAGCCACCCTGACTCCCCCCCGCCTTCTCAGTTACCACTTGCCGTTAAGATGAGACTTGCAGCATTGTTGTGCTGTTCCTACCTTATCTGCATGCTTCTCCACTGTCCTCCACAACTACCTCACCTATGTCTCTGGCAAGCAAGCCTGGGAAGTATTTCTCGACCTCCTCCTTAACCCCAGGGAAGTCAAGCAAGCCCACCGCGTTCATCATCAGAATCTGCGTTTCTACCGCTTCTTCGGCTATGGGGTCTTCCTTGGTCCACTTCTTCCAGAGCTCAATAGAAATCTTTCTGAACTTGGCGCGCTCTTCGGCGGGTAGTTCTAGGTACTCGCACCCATATTCATTTACCATCCAGTCAAGGGCAACCAAGTCAGTGCTCATGATGCAGGTGTGGAGGCTCCAGCCTAGATCCCTGGCGCCGACGGCAAGTATCTTCTGGAGATCTGGGGGTAGGCTGTTCCACTTATCCAGGTTCATGACAAAGGCTTGTAGGTCTACCGGCTGGTGCATTTGTCCCGGACCGATGATATACCTACCGACCTCGTGCAAACCCAGCTCCTTGTTCATAGCATGCCCGATGTACTCACCAAGCTCGATAACGCCGGTAGCCATTGCTGTGTAGATCTCACCGCCGGGGAGAATAATCACTGAGGCTCCGGCTTTCTTATAGATCTCGGCAATCATGCCCCCGGGATATCGGCACTTCAAGCCATTCCAGTCCTCCATCTTGCGCAGGGGTTTTACGCAGTGGGCGTAATTTGGACCGGTCTGGATTGGAGCCACGTAGTACTGATTGAACCGGGGGTAGTCCTTTCGAGCCAGTTCGATACCGCCCCAATTGTAGAACCAGCACTCCCACATCCATGCCATATCAAGACCGTAGGGGTAGGAGGACAGGTAGACAGATAGAGCGTGCTTGCCCGGCCAGTACTGTGGCCAGCTGACCCACCCGTCAAGAATACCGGTTTGGGCAGCGTCAAAGGCGTCAAAGGTAGCTACAATACCACCCTCGGGGTAGGTCTTGATGTCAAGGCGCCCGTCACTCATTTTCCCAATTGTCTTTGCCCATCGCTCAAAGATACGGTAGCCAGCAAGCCCAGCCGGATAGGCTTCTTGTACTCTGAGTGTGAAAACTTCCGCTGCTGGGGCTGGTGTTGGGGCTGGGGCAGGTGCTGGGGCAGGTGCTGGGGCAGGTGCTGGGGCTGGTGCCGGGGCAGGTGCTGGGGCTGGTGCTGGGGCTGGTGCCGGGGCAGGTGCTGCACAGCCGATAGCGACCAAGCTGACGGCTAATAACA
>CAYLVL010000282.1:0-4210 GCA_964387135.1 uncultured Planctomycetota bacterium | reverse complement strand
CACCCAGCAGGTCCAGTAGATGGTCGAAGCCGAGTCCGAGGTCCTGTCCCCACCGCCCGAGATGCACGCCGGTGAGGACGATCTCCCGATACCCGGATTTGCTGAGCTTGAGGATGTCCTCGCGGATGAGATCGGGTGGCCTCGACCGCTCGGCTCCACGGGCTCTTGGCACAATGCAGTAGGCGCATCCGCGACTGCAACCATCCTGTATCTTCACAAAGGGCCGCGACCGATGTCCGTGCAATGGTGTCGGACCGTCCACCCCTCCTCCCGGCGACTCGAATGTGATCTCGTCCAGTTCGGCAAGAGACTCGATCAGGTCTCCGAATCGGTCTCGCGCCCTGATTCCCAGCACCCGATCGACTTCGGGCATGCCCGCCCATTTCTTCGGATCGATCTGCGCCGCGCATCCGGTGACTACGATCAGGGCTTCGGGATGCTTCCGCCGTGCCTTTCTGATGAGTTTTCTGCCGTCCGCCTCCGCTCTTGATGTCACCGCGCAGGTGTTGACCACGACAACATCGCAGGAGTCGCTCCCGATGTCCGCGTGTGTGAAACCGTCGGGAAGCATCGACACCATGCGGGCGGTGTCGGCCTGGTTGGCACGACAGCCAATCGCTATAAATCCGACGAGAGTCGCTTTCTCCGGCTGTGATCGCTTGCCGCTCATTTCGGAGGACCGTCGGTGAGTCGTCTGCTTTCCCTGCGCATCTCATCGACAAGCCTGCGATGCTCCTTGCGGTACTCCCCGGGCGTCAGGCGTCCCGCCTTGAGATCGTTCAGTATGACCTTCTCTTTCTCATAATACGAGCGTCCGAGATTATGCAGGTCCTTCCGCACATGCTTCATGCGCCATCCGACCCAGATGTATATCAGGACAAGGCCGACAACAATCGCGAGTATGACCGGGACGGAGCCGGAGGTAAGCCATGAGGGCAATCCGCCGGACGGCTGCGGGGTGGTCTGGATGAATGACAGGAAAAGGGCCATGGCTGGATTCATCTAGCCCTTCCCGCTCCCGCCCGTAAGTCGAGCTCTGAGAATCAAAAGCGCGGCCCTGAGCTTGAGCGCGCACCATGCGAACATCCTGAGGAACGAGAATCCCGGGGAGACATGTTTCGTGACATAGAGGTAGGCGGAATCGTGGAACCACCTGATCGCGGGGACGGGATTTCCGGCTGCGCTGGAGCCGGGTCGATGAATCACGTATGAACCGGGGAAGTAGCATGTCCTGTAGCCCGCCTGTTTGGCGCGATAGCACAGATCGGCGTCCTCCCAGTACATGAAGTAGTCTTCATCGAAACCGCCGATTTTGTCCCAGCACTCGCGACGTATCACCATCAGCGTCCCCGACACCCAGTCCACATCATAAGGCTCCGTCTTTTCCGGGTCGACCATCAGATTCCGTCCCGCGACACCTTTGCTCCCGGTCCTTCCCAGCTTCTGCGCGATCTTCCCGAGAAACGTGGACCGTCCGAAAAGACCTGTCGATGCGTTTGGAAAGCCGCGAGCGCTCTGCTCGAGCTTGCCCTCCGGCGTGGTTACCCTAGTTCCTGCAATCCCGACATCCGGGTTCCTTTCGAGCCATCGGATAACCTTCTCGAAGCTCTCTTCCTGAATCTCGCAGTCCGAGTTGATGAGGACGAGCCATTTGCCGCTTGCAAGCAGCGCGCCCCGATTGTTCCCTGTCGCGAAGCCGGTGTTGGTATCGAGCGCGACAAGGGTCGCGTCCGGATGCTCCCTCGGAATGATTTCGCATGAGCGATCGGACGAGTTATTGTCAACAACTATTATCTCGTAGGGTCTGGAAGGGGGATTAGTCCGGATGCTTTGAATGAGCCGGCAGACAAGCTCCGGCGTTTCATAGTTGACGGTGATAAAACTGATCTCGGGGCCGGGCATTCCGGATTCGGTCTACTCCGTGAATCCCAATCTAATTCTCCGCCATGGCGCGGTATTGAAGCGCCCTGGAGAGGAAGTCGATGTGGTGATCGAACAATTCATCATCCAGCGAGCATAGGGCCTGCCTGTGCTGCCAGACGTAGTTCACGCTGTCGATTTCCATCTGCGTGGTCGGTTCGGCAAGACCGCCTTCTGTGCTCTCAAGAGCCTTGAGCTGATGACACAGTATCGTCAGGCCGCTCAGAAGCGTCACGTACGACTCGAATGCATACGGATAGAGATCGATCACATACAGGCCCGTCGCCTCATCAAGACGGACCCGTCCGTCAAGCGGCTCAAGGTGCTGATGCTCGGCGGCATCCGACGCGGACACCGGCTCGCCGGTATCGGCATCGATATAGCCCTGCGCGTACTCGAACCTGATCCTCTCGGAAGGCTCGAACTCACCCAGCGAGAACTCCGCCGCAAGCCCGAACCGGTCGAAAAGCGCTTCGATAAGGCTGTATTTCTCCAGCACGTTCCCGCCGAGCGGAGGCATGCCGGTGAAGTCGCAGTTCGCCCGTCGCCACTGGTAGTCTGAGAAATACCTCCACTCGTAGCCGATCGGGCGATGGTTGTATGTGTTGCCGTCCTCATCGGTATCCCACTCGCACCGAAGGACATTGATCTCCTTAACTCCCGCGAGCACCATGCCGTCCGGCGACAGCGTCAGGGTGAACCGGTGACGTGGATCGCCTCGATGTATGAATCCCTCGCAGGCGCTTCGCTCGCTGTCGGGGACATCGAGATAGCATTCCTCTCTCGACGGATCGTTGTAGTGGGTGATGTAGACGAGCACGCTGCCGTTGAGAGTCGCGGTCATTGTCTTGGCGTAGGCGGGGAAGTACAGCCGCACACTCGTTCCTTCCACCTCGACCTCAACCATGTTCCCGGACTGGGTGATCCAGGTGCCGTTGATGTCGGCGGGAGCGGATTCATCGATTCCCGCTGTCTCTTCCTGGGCCGACGCCACAACCGCCAGAAGGATGAAACAAAAAATACTTATGTGCCATGCAAGTCTTGGCATTGCTCCGTCCTGTTCCCCTCGTTCTTGCTGGTGTTAATGATACATAAGAGGGAGCGAAGAAACCACTTCGCCATCAGTCGCCGCCCAGCATTTTCACCGCATCGTCCTCTGTAAGAATCGCGATTCCCAGCTTCTGGGCCTTGTCGAACTTGCTGCCCGGTTTGTCGCCGACAAGAACATAGTTCGTATTCTTCGACACACTGCTGCTCACCTTCGCTCCCGCCGCCTCCAGTTTCTCCTTCATCTCCTCGCGACTGAAATTCGCCAGCGCGCCGGTCAGCACGACCGTCTTTCCCGCGAACGGCCCGGTTGCTTCCTCTCTCGGACCGGCTTTCGCGTGCTTCTCCCTGAATGCTTCAAGACCGGCATCCTTCAGTTGCCCGATCAGCTCTTTGCGGGCCGGATCCTCAAAGAAATCGCGTATGTTCTTCGCGAGCTTCGGGCCGACTCCGTGTATCTCCGCAAGTCTCTCCTCGTCGGCCTTTGCTATCGCCTCGTAACTCCCGAGTTCATCGACAATCAGCTTCGCGACCTCCGCTCCCACGCCGGGAATCGAAATCCCGTGGATCAGCCTCCATAGCGGCTGTTTCTTCGAATCCTCGATCTCTTTCTTCAGATTCTCGGCGGACTTCTCACCGAATCCGGGAAGTGTCGCGATCTCGTCGTAATTGAGCTTATAGAGATCGGCTATCCCCTTGATGATGCCTTCATCGAGAAATCGCTCGATGATCTTCGGGCCCAGACCTTCGATACGCATCGCGCCTTTCGACACAAAATGTTCAATCTGCCTCTGGAGCACCGCACGGCAGTTCGTGGCGACGCATCGATAGTTCACGCCGTCGGGGTCCTTGACCACATCCGAGCCGCAGATCGGGCATTTTTCGGGCATCCTGAACTTCGGACGCTTCTCGTGTTCCTCGCTGTCCGTGTCGATAACCTTGATGACCTTCGGGATGACATCGCCGCCCTTCGCGATGATTACCCGGTCGCCCACGCGAATGTCCTTCCGCTCGATCTCGTCCATGTTGTACAGGCTTGCGTGAGAGACGGTGGAGCCGTCGAGGAACAAAGGCTCGAACGTCGCTACCGGCGTCAGCGTTCCGGTGCGTCCGACACTCGCGCGGATGTCGAGCACCTTCGTTGATCCTTCCCTGGGTGGGTATTTATAGGCGATTGAGAATCTGGGCGCTCTCGCGACATATCCCGCGATTTCCTGCAACCGGAATTCATCCACCTTCACTA
>CAYLVL010000281.1:0-4216 GCA_964387135.1 uncultured Planctomycetota bacterium | reverse complement strand
TGTTGATGACGCCGAATGACTCGCTCCAGCATGCGATCTCGCAGGCAAGGCATTCGGTGCATCGGCCCCGCTTCGCCTCGTCTTCGGCAATGTTCAAGACCGGCATGCCGTCTTTGACTTCGAGGATGTTCGGGTGGCAGGCGTGCACGCAGGGCTTCGTCTCGCACCCGGCGCATTTCGCGTGATCGATCGTGATCCTGCCGGTAAGGGTCTCGAACGAGTATGCGTCCTCGGGAGGGTTGGGATTGGAGATTGGCTGCGGGCCTTTCGGCCGATATCCACCGGCATCGATAAGCGCTCTCAGTCTCGCCGCGCAATGGACCGCCGAATCGTCCTTGCCGTAGCCCTCGACCGGCACGCCGATGTCATCGAGGAACTTCGACAGAATCTCTATGGCCACTTCCTCCTTGTTGCCGCCGAGGCGTATCACGGCGGGAATCCTCAATCCAACCTCCCGGAAAGCCTTGACCAGTCCTCTGGCGGAGTGGAACTGCTCCTGGCTGGCTACTCCCGAGCCGGAGGCGAAATAACCTCGAATGTGCGGCTGGGCGAGGATGATTTTCGCGGCACGGTAGACCTTGCTGGCGGGTGGGTTGCCGGAGGTGTCGCAGAAATTGGCGATAGCGAAGTTGTTCTGACCGAGGGCGTCCATGCTCATCATGCTGCCGCCGCCGCCCGCGCCGTGGAAGCCGATGATGTCCTCGCCCTGGGTGGTCCTGCCCTCGACCGGTATGTCCTGTATCACCTGGAAGAAATAGAAGGTGCCACGATAGTCCGACTTCTCTACTCCGTAGGCGATCCGCTCCAGCGGAGTGATGGGATGATCAAGCTCGCGAGCGATCTCAATACCCAGCTCGGGATGGCGGAAGACGGAGTAGTCGTCCACGGTCGCGTGACAGTCGGCCGCGATCCAGTCACCGTCCTTCGTGACAATAAGCGGATTGATCTCGATCGATCGGGCTTCACCGAGTCGCGCGGCTTTGTAGAGGTTCACCAGGGCACCAGCGGCCTTGTTGAAAAGACTTCGATCAAGCGTGGTCTTTCGGACAAGCTCCCTGGCCTCGAAATCCCTCAGACCCAGCCTGATGTCGATATGCTTCCGGGCGACGGCCTCGGGATGCTCGCGGGCGATTTCTTCCATACCCGACCCGCCCAGGCTTGAGAAGATGACAACCGGCTGCTGCGCGGCATCGTCGATGATGATCCCCGCGAAAAGCTCGCGGTCCACGTCCAGCATTTGCTCGACCAGGACTTTCTCGATCGGGAAATTCTTCACTGTCTGCCCGAGCATCTCCGCTGCCGCTTCCTTCGCGGCTTCCGGGGTCTTGCAGAAACTGATCAGGCCCTTCGCCTTACGTCCGGTGACCCAGGCCTGCGCCTTTACCACCACCGCTCCCCCGAGCTCCTTCGCGGCCGATTCCGCTTCCTCGGGCGACGAGACCACCCTGCCTTCCGGTATCTTGAAACCGGCCCGTTTGAGAAGGTCTTTGCCCTGGTATTCGAACAGACGCGCCATCCTGTATCTCCCCGGCTGATTCTGTTGCCTTTCCCTGACATTATGATAACCGACACAGCCCGTACGGCTCTCTCGAGCGCGCATGCACCGGAAACTGCCACTTATCTGCAATCGGAACTGATCGGACGGGCATTTTACTCCGGGTACAGCAATGAAGGCAAATGCGGGAGGAACGGGAATCGGTATCACCGCAGCTTACCTATCTGCGATTGGCTTTGTCGTGAGCTCTCGTTTGCATCCAGAAATAAAAGTGATGAAGCTGATTGGCAAACACATATGAGCCAGGCGGCCCCTCCGGGTCCTGTATAATTGCACCAAGCTCTCTCATTTTTCTTATGAAATTATCAAATACTCTTCGTTCTTCGCCAGACAGCTTTTCTATAGCTCCTTTTCTGGTAAATCGAAAATCTAATTTGCCGCGTTCCACCAATTTCCTCAAGATGCTCTTGTATCTATCACTTCGAATCGCATCCAACACCTTCGGCTTCAAGTGCTTTCTGCCTACTATTTCCGCGGCATTCGTGATTGCAAGCCAAGCATCTTGCTTATCTATTACATTATCTGTGTCTGCATTGAATGCAGCATCACCGATTTCATGAGCTATGACAGGAAGCCCTCCGCAATATTCCGCGAGGAGATCCACAACTCCCTGCTGCACCTCGATTCCTGCCTTGTCAAAGTTTCTACTGTAGAATTCTCTTGTTTCATCCTCCGACCAGGCTTTGATTTCGACAACATCCAAAATCCGATCCAACGATGGCTGATGTTGGATAAGGGTATTGCGTCTCTCATCAATTCCCACCAAAAGAAGGCAGAGAGGCAGAGGTTTACCGGACGTAGCGATCTCATCCACCAAGCTTTTCACCCAGTTGGCGAACTTCACCGAATCAGCCAGGCCGTTGATATCATCTAGAATGAGGAGCAATCCCCTCCTATCATCTTTAATTTTTTCCGTTATCGTTCGCAGTGCGGGAATGAATCCTCGAGTCAATTGCGTCATTTCCTTTTGCGGGGCCTCAAATGCCACGCTCACCCCGAATAGGCCCACCTGCCTAATATAAGTCTGGAAGAGCTCGGCTATTTTCCCGTACCATGGCGCCTCCATGCTCTCTTTCACCAGACTATCCAGGATCTTCTCAACCATATCCTCCAACTTCGTTATGCCCCCAAGGAATGTATGAACCCCAAGGACACCGAAGTCCTTCTCAGCCAACGCCCGTATGAATGACGCCAGCGAGCTCTTGCCGATACCCCTTTCCCCCACCACGAACCCTACTTCAACTCGTCCGCTAACAGAATTCCTCACCTTGTTTCTTAATAGCTCGATCTGCGGTCTGCGACCGACGAAGAACTCAACCGGGACAGGTATCCCCGGGGTGAATGGACTGGTGGAATCCTTGGGCATCTTCCTAGACCTCTTCTAACAGCCAGCATCTGATTCTGATCACGGGATCATTCTATCGCGGCTGGGTCCTGTAGGCAATCAATCGGGAGCGTGCCACCGTCTATTCTCTCTCAGCACTTGCATGTATAGACATTAAGTTTTATCTTTATGAGACAGGAACATCTCTCCGATTCTGATTCCAGGGGCAGCACTCGGGGGACACGGCCCTGTGGTATTGTGCAGTCCGCTTGAACGCATCGTCTTCGGAGGTAACAGATGAGATCTCGGTTTGCCAAATTGGCGCTTGCCGTGGGAATCGTGCTCACGGCGGCTCTATCGTGCTCGGATGGTTCCGGAGCGGGCCTCGATCCGCTTTCCCCGCAGATCATCACCGAGCGACCGGTCCGTGATCGGTCCGGGGGGCACCATGTCTGGGGCTTCTACCGGGTCCACATCGATCCGGAGAATGAGGCTGGCGAAGTTGTGCCGCTAAGGGATGTCGTCACGCACTGGAACGTGCTCAAATTCCTCGAACGGGGACCGTGCACCGACTGCGTGAGCGTGCTGTCAATCCATCCCAAACCGTCGGGAGCAAAGGAGATCACGGTTCAGATCAGGCATCCGTTCGGCGCGGCGAATTTCACGGGATTCGATGTGCGCGGGATCGCGATGTTCACGGGAAACAAGATGTTCCCCGAGGCAGGCTACACGAAGCCCGATCTTGATCGCGGGGACGGCGCACTTATTAACGCGGACGGTTACACCACTCTGTATAATCTTGACACCCAGGGCAGCGGACCGGGCGGACTACAGGGCTACATGCGCGGGAAATTCGCGGGGCTCGATCCCAACGCCCTTCTGAACGGTTTCAAAAGGCATGTTTCGGAAGGAGAAGAGAACACACGCAACGCTTTCTACGCAGGCGACAGCGCTACCGCCGTCTACGAGATCATGTTCCCGGACGGCCCGTTCTACTTCAACTACTGCATCGACGCCTGCTGGGCGCCGCCGTTGGTGAAGCCGGTCGAGGATCCGATGGTCGATTTCCCCCCGGAAGCCAACTGCCCGGAGCCGTGGAAGATAGAGATCACCGAGAACAAGATCGACGGCGGTCTGACGAAGGACGGCGGCGAGACGAAGCTGGAAATTGACGTTTACGACTGGCAGGGAAAGGAAAGTCATTCCGATCCGGTTGTGGAGTGTCCGCAGCTTTTCATAGGCACGGTGACCGCGACGTTCGTGTCGGACGGTGAAGGTTACGCCTCATACGAGGCGACGATCACGAACTCAAGGGGCGCCGAGGCGGGCGATTACGA
>CAYLVL010000280.1:0-4221 GCA_964387135.1 uncultured Planctomycetota bacterium | reverse complement strand
AGTGTCATGTATAATGAAAAGGTTATTCTGCGCCTGTGGAGGACAATAAGGCTGACGGCTTATGCCAAGCGATCTTAAGAGATTCTTCGACAGAGTGTTCAAGACCGAAGAACGCGAGCTTAGAAAGCTCGCGGCGCGCGTAGACTACATCAACTCGCTCGAACCCCGCATCAAGAAGCTGAGCGAATCCGAGATCAGGGAGACGGTCGGGAAGTGGCGGGAACCCCTTAAGGAGGTTCGTGACAACTTCGACAAGCGCGAGAAGGTTCTTGATGAAGCCCTTCCGGAGGTTTTCGCATGCGTGAGGGAAGCGTCATGGCGGGTCAACAAGGAGCGGCACTACGACGCGCAGATGATGAGCGGCATCGTGCTGCACCAGGGTCGCATCGCCGAAGCGAAGACCGGCGAGGGCAAAACACTTGCAGCCACCCTCCCGATGACGCTTAACGGGCTGGTCGGCTACGGCGCGCACCTGGTTACGGTCAACGATTACCTGGCCAAGCGAGATGCGGAATGGATGGGTCCGATTTACAGCTTCGTCGGACTGACCGTCTCGTTCCTTCAGAACGGGCAGGACCGGAACGAGCGCGTGGCGGCCTACCAGGCGGACATCACCTACGGCACGAACTCCGAGTTCGGCTTCGACTACCTTCGCGACAATATGGTCACCGACGCGCAGAATCGGGTACAGCGGCACCTGTACTACGCGATTGTGGACGAGGTCGACAGCATCCTGATCGACGAGGCGCGCACGCCGTTGATCATTTCCGGACAGCCGCAGCAGGCGTCGCAGGAATACATCAGGTACGATCGGATCGTCCGGAGACTCCGCAAGGACGTTCATTACGAGCTCGACGAGAAGGAGAAGCATGTTTCGCTTACCGAGGAGGGGATAGACGCGGTCGAGAAGGCGCTCGGGATCACGGACCTTTACAGTCCCGAGAACGCCATACACGCGCATCACATCCAGCTCGCCCTGAAGGCGCACGCGCTTTTCACGAAGGACATCGATTACGTGGTGAAGGAAGGCCAGGTGATCATCGTCGATGAATTCACAGGGCGTCTCATGTACGGCAGGCGCTTCTCCGAGGGCCAGCACCAGGCGATAGAGGCGAAGGAGAACGTCCGGGTTCAGTCCGAAACCCAGACCATGGCGACGATCACCATCCAGAACTACTACCGGCTGTACGAGAAGCTCGCAGGGATGACCGGAACGGCCAAGACCGAGGAAGAGGAATTCCGAAACATTTACGGAATGGATGTCGTGGTGATCCCGACGATCAAGCCGATGATCCGGAAGGATAAGCCGGATCTCGTCTACAAGACGAAGAAGGGCAAATTCCGGGCCGTGGTGGAGGACATCAAGGACTGCTACAAGCGAGGACAGCCCACGCTTGTCGGCACTACCGCGGTTGAGACGAGCGAGATGCTGTCCGCCATGCTTCGCAGGGAGAAGATCCCGCATAGCGTGCTGAACGCGAAGCATCACGAGCGCGAGGCGGAGATAATCAAGAACGCCGGCCAGTTGAAGGCCGTGACCATCGCGACCAACATGGCAGGTCGCGGAACCGACATCAAGCTTGGAGAAGGCGTGAAGGAGGTCGGCGGACTCCACATCATCGGAACGGAGCGACACGAATCGAGGCGGATCGACAACCAGCTTCGAGGCCGGTCCGGACGTCTGGGCGATCCGGGTTCTTCGCGGTTCTACGTAAGCCTCGAAGACGACCTGATGCGGATTTTCGGCGGCGACAGGGTCAAGGAGATGATGGATCGCTTCGGGCTCGATGAGGACACGCCGATCGAGTCGGGACTCGTGACGAGGCAGATCGAGAATGCGCAGAAGAAGGTCGAGTCGCATAACTTCGACATTCGCAAGCACGTGCTGAAGTACGACGACATCATGGAGCGCCAGCGCACGGTGATCTATCGCGAGCGAAACGCGGTGCTGGACGGCGAGGATATCAAGCCGAAGCTTCTCAGGTACATCGATGATGTGGTCGAGGGCGCGGTGAACGAATACTGCGACCCCAAGCTCAGAAAGCAGGACTGGAATCACGAGGGCCTTCTCGCCAAGCTTCGCACGATTATTCCCTACGGCGACACGATCAGACTTCCGGAAATCGTCGAGATGGAGCGGGATGCCCTGATCGACACTCTCAGCGAGCAGGGAAGGAAGCTGTACGAGCTCAAGGAGAAGATGATCGAGAGCGCGGGAATGGACATGCGCGACCTCGAGCGCTACGTCGTTCTCAACATGATCGACCGTCACTGGGTGGATCATCTGAGATCGCTGGACGAACTGCGCGACGGCATCGGCATGCAGTCATACGCGCAGAAGGACCCGCTGGTTGTCTACACGAAGGAATCGCACCTGATGTTCCAGGACATGTTCCTCAGGTTCAAGGAGGAGTCGCTCAGGTTCATCTTCGCCGCGAAGGTCGTCAAAAGGCAGGAATCAGTTTACGACAGCGCGATGACCACGACGCACGGCGGAGCGATCGGCAAGAAGAAGCCGGTTGTCAAGAAGAAAAAAATAGGCCGCAATGACCCCTGCCCGTGCGGCAGCGGCAAGAAATACAAGCATTGCTGCGGAAGGCGCGGCGCATAGAGAGAAATTACCATCCCTTTTCCCTTCAGCAGGTGTTATTTCAGTCCAAGGTAGGCCTTCACCGAGTCGGTAGTGACGGGTGCGAAATCCTCGTAGAACTGCCCCACCGCCATGAAGTGCTTCGGGACCATCGGTGCGAAGAAGCCGTCCGCGGCTTCGGTCAGAAGCTTCTGCGCCTGTTCGCTTGAGACCGCTACCGCGACATACGCGCGTTTGCCCTCGCTCCTGATCCCATTCACAGCGGCAAGGATGGTCAGTCCGGTCGCAGCGCCGTCATCGGCAACAAGAACCCAGTCGGCATCGTCGGTCAAAGGCTTGCCCTCCCCCCTAATCTCCCTCTCCAATTCTCTTGCCTGCTCCAGGGCGCGCCCCACCATCCGATCGAATTCCTCATCGGGGGGCATGTCCAGCGGACTCACAAACGGGTTGCGCACCGATATGCCGGAGATGTCGACCGCGCCTATCGCAAATTCGGGCTGGAACGGATGCCCGACCTTCCTGACCGCGCGGAAATCGAGAGAAAGGCCAAGATCGTTCGCGATCGCCGCAGCTACCTCCACCCCTCCCCTTAAAAGCCCCGCCACGACGCCCCTGCCCTCTATCTTTACAATCTCATCGCCAAACATGGACGCGATCGCTCGACCGGCATCGTAACGGTTGACGTACCGTCCCCCCGACTGCCTGTTCCAGATTCCGTCGAGGAATCCTCCCATGCATTCAAGACTAGCATGTATGGGCCTTGCCTACAAGCAAGGACAAAGCGGGATGGAAAATCAGGCGTTATGCTAGAATGCTTACCGACTTAATGACAGATCGAAGAATGAGCCGACAAAGGAAGCTTTGAAGGGGAACAACATGACAGCGAGCAAGTCAACATCGCCGACGAACATGCGCGTTTGGGTGGTGCCGGAACACGGCGGGATCGACGTCCTGAAGCTGGAGGAACGACCGATCAGGGAGCCGGAGCCGTTCGAGATTCGTGTCCGCACCATTCGCGGCGCGCTCAATCACCTCGACTTGTGGGTACGGAGGGGCGTGCCGGGGCACTCGTTCCCTCTCCCGTTGATACCGATCAGTGACGTAGCGGGCGTTGTCGATGAGGTCGGTGCCGGGGTCACCGATCTCAAGCCCGGGGAGCGGGTGGTCCTCATTCCGGGAGTGGGTTGCGGATCATGCGCATCATGCCTGGAAGGAAACGATCCGCTTTGCCGGCACTACGGCATCCGTGGCGAGACTTTCGACGGCGGCGCTGCGGAGTATGTGACCGTCAGAAGAAGCGAGGCTATACCTATCCCCGACGAGATGGACTGGGATACCGCCGCCGCGTTCGGACTGACGTTCCTGACCGCCTATCGCATGGTCCACACTCGCGGGCAGGTGAAGTCGACCGACTGGGTGCTCGTTCATGCGGCGGGTAGCGGGGTGTCATCGGCCGCGATTCAGTTGGCCAATCTCGCGGGAGCGAGGGTGATCGCGACCGCGGGCAGCCCCGAGAAAATCGAGGCCGCAAAGAAAACCTACGACCTTGAGGCGATTATCAACTACCGGGAGACGGACTTCTCCAAGGAAGTCCGCGCGCTCACCGGCAAGCGCGGGGTGGACCTGATCAT
>CAYLVL010000279.1:0-4228 GCA_964387135.1 uncultured Planctomycetota bacterium | reverse complement strand
TAGTCGATGAGGATGACCCCCTTATAGGAGAGGTACTGGAGGGCGACGAAGCCGAGGCCGATGATGATCGCGACGATCTTCGCAACCTTCTTGATGGCGAAGCCGACGACGAAGCCGCCGACCCCTCCCACGCCCAGCTCGCTGATCATGGGCGTCATTATGTTGGATAAAGACAGCATTCTTCTCTCTCGATACGATCTCGACGGCTGATTATTTAAGCTGTAGGTTCGACCCTTGGTCATCACCGTCTTCTCGCCGCCCCTCTCACTGACCAGCCTTTAACTCCCAAGGCTTTCCCCTCCTCGGTTGAACACATACGATGTCTTCGAGAGCGTCGTCCACCAGCCCGTCGTTTCGGTATGAGTTGCATATGATATATTAGCCTCCGCGCAGTGTAGTTGACGGGTGCCAAATTTGCCTCTGAGGCAGCCCATCGTCTGCATGCTCGGGCATGTGGACACGGGGAAGACATCGCTGCTCGACAGGATCAGGGGCACCGCCGTCCAGCTGAGGGAGGCGGGCGGCCTCACACAGCAGATCGGCGCCAGCTTCTTCCCCCTGGACACCCTCGTCGCCATCACCCGGCAGCTCATCAAGGACTTCAACGTCTCCATCCGGATCCCCGGCCTCCTCGTCATCGACACCCCGGGCCACGAGGCCTTCGCGAACCTCCGCCGCCGCGGCGGCTCCGTGGCCGACGTCGCCATCCTCGTCGTCGACGCGATGCACGGCTTCGAGAACCAGACCTACGAGTCGGTGGAGATCCTGAAGGCGAGGAAGACTCCCTTCATCGTCGCCGCCAACACGATCGACCTCATCCACGGCTGGAGGAGCACCCCCGACGCCCTCTTCCTGACCTCCTACGCGAAGCAGGACAAGTGGGTGCGGGAGGACCTCGACAACCGCATATACGGCATGATGGGCACCCTCTCCCGCCTCGGCTTCAGGTCCGACCGCTTCGACAAGGTGAGGGACTTCACCCGGGACATCGCCATCGTCCCCGTCAGCGCCAAGACCGGCGAGGGCATCGGCGAGCTGCTGGCGGTCCTCATCGGCCTCACCCAGCAGTACATGAAGGAGAAGCTGGAGGTCAGCTACGGGCCGGCCCGGGGGACGGTGCTGGAGGTGAAGGAGGAGGTGGGCCTCGGCACCACCATCAACGCCATCATCTACGACGGGGTCCTCAGGCAGGAGGACACCATCGTCATCGGCGGTAGGGAGGGGCCCATCGTCACCAGCATCCGCGCCATCCTCCTCCCCCAGCCCCTCGACGAGATCAGGGACCCCCGCAAGCGGTTCAACGCCATCGACGAGGCCCCGGCGGCCGCCGGCGTCAAGATCGCGGCGCCGAACCTTGAGGGCGCGGTCGCCGGCGCGCCTCTCGTGGCGGTGGGCGGCGACCTGACCCTGGAGCGGGCCGTCGAGGAGGTCTCATCCGAGGTCGAGAGGCTGCGCATCTCGACGGACAAGGTGGGCGTCGTCCTCAAGACGGACACCCTCGGCTCCCTGGAGGCGTTGACCGACAGCCTGAGGGCGCGGGGGGTCCCCATCAGGCTCGCGGACATCGGCGACGTCTCCCGGCGCGACGTGATGGAGGCCGTCGCCGTGAGGTATGAGGAGCCGCTGTACGGGGCGGTGCTCGCCTTCAACGTCAAGGTGCTGCCGGACGCCGAGGCGGAGGCCTCCGACCAGCGCGTCCCCCTCTTCCGGAACGACATCATCTACAACCTGATGGACGAGTACGTCAAGTGGATGGAGTCCGAGAGGGAGGCGAAGGCCCGGAAGGAGTTCGAGGCCCTCGTCCAGCCGGGGAAGATGGAGGTGATGGAGGGCTTCGTCTTCCGCAGGGCGAAGCCGGCCATCTTCGGCGTCCGCGTCCTCGCGGGGGTCATCGCCCCCAACAGGCAGATGATCAACATGGAGGGGGAGCGCGTGGGAAAGATAACCCAGATCCAGGACTCGGGGCAGCCCATCCCCCGGGCCGAGGCGGGGAAGGAGGTCGCCGTCTCCATGCCCAGGCCCATCGTCGGTAGACATATAAAAGAGGGAGATGTCCTCTATGTGGACGTTCCCGAGGAACACGTCAGGAAGCTGAGGGAGAAGTTCGCCTCCCGCCTGACGGAGGACGCCCTCCAAGCCCTCAGGGAACTCGTCGAGATCAAGCGGAAGAAGGACCCGCTGTGGGCCATATAGGTGGTTGAGATGCCCGTGCTCATCATCTCCGACCCCGAGACGGGGAAGAGCCAGAAGGTCGAGATAGAGGACGCGAGGATGTCCCCCCTCATCGGCAGGCGCATAGGAGAGATCATCGACGGCGCCATCGCCAACCTCCCCGGACACAAGATCCAGCTGACCGGGGGCACCGATAAGGACGGCATACCCATGCGCCCCGACGTCCACGGCGGCGTCAAGGCCCGGATCGTCCTCAGCGGCGGCGTCGGCTACAAGCCCAAGAACCCCGGCGAGCGGAAGCGGGTGACCGTCCGGGGGAACACCGTCACCGCGGACACCATCTTCCTCAACTTCAAGATCGTCGAGAAGCCGAAAGGCAGAAAGAAGAAAGAGAAGGCAGAGGGATCCTAAACCGAGATAGTTCCAAAAACAACCTTGAAGTTCTTTAAACGGTTTACTCGGATTTGCTTGATTGGCTAGATCTATGAAAGTCTATTTATTGTCTTTAAGTACCCTGTTTCTAAGTGCTTCTTCATATCTTATTGTTAGATCTTTATGATTCAATTCTTCCATTATTTTTTGATCTTCCAAGAAGGATAACATCATTTCCCGGGTTTCTTCGTCTATTCCTTGATTAATTACTAAAAAGAATCCTGTTAACAACATGTAATTTAAAGCTAAGGAATAGCTTGCGTCCTTCCCTTGTTGAAGGATTATAGCTTGGGTGATTCTTACGTATTGATCCCAAAGGGGATGAAGGGCTACAGTCTTTCTTATGATTCCTCTCGCTAAAATCTCATCCCAATTTGTCATTCCTCATCAGTTCATAAAGTATGAATATCGTATTTTAGTATTTCTATTTTCTTCGTAGACCTCTTGGCACATGACAGCAAATGATAATATACATGACACGCTTTGGAAGAAAATAAGATGAGGCTAGTTGTTTTCCAACTAATTTCTTAGGACTCGATGAAGTTGAGTTTGATATGGGCTAGCTTCCACAGCCGATGAGCCTTCTGAAGTCCTCCTCGCCGTCGGCGTAGCCCGAGGCTATGATGACGTCGCCCGCCTGGATCCGGGTGCCGGGGCGGGGGCGCATCCACCTGTCCCCGCGGCGTATGACGAGGACCCACATCCCCGTCTCCTCCGGGATCCTCGCCTCCTTCAGCGTCTTCCCGACGAGGGGCGAATCCTCCGAGACGACGGCCCGCTCCACCGTCTCGTCCGCGTCCTTGATGACCATCCTCAGCACGGGGTGGGGCTCCTCGCCCCGGAGCACGACCTCGGCGATCTCCGCGGCGGCGTCGGCGATCTGCTCCGTCACCACGCCCATCCTGATGAGGCCGAGGAGGCCCCGCGCGTCCTCGGGCTTGACGCAGCTGGAGAGGACGAGGAGCTCGAACTCGGTGTGCAGCCTGTCGACCTTCTCCTCGAGCATCCGCACCTCCTCGGCAAGCTCCCTGCTGTTGAGGAGCAGCGCCGAGTAGGCGAGGTCCATCATCAGCTCCGAGGTGTCCTTCAGCTCCACGAGGTCGTTGCAGATCCTCTCGAAGCGCCCCGTGTCGCGCCCCTCAGCCAAGGTTTCCGGCCTCCCCCCTCGCTGCCTTTTCCAGCTTCTCCAGCCCGGAGGCGGTCCCCCTCGCCATGAGCACGTCCTCGGGCAGTATGATCTCCTTCTCGGGGTTGATCATCCAGTGCTTCCCCCGCCTGATGGCGATGATGTCCGCCCCGATCTCCGCCGCTAGGTCGAGCTCCTCGACGGTCTTCCCCGCTATGATGGAGTTCTCCTTCACCTCGATGCGGGCCAGGTGTTCCTCCGTCGTCTGGAAGACCTCCCGGACGATGGGGTGGATGCCGATGTTGTTGAGGACGATGCCGGCGATGTCGGCGGCGGCGTCCGAGATGTTGTTGGTCAGCGACCCCACCTTCGCGACGCCGGCGAGGGTCTCGGCGTCCTCCCGGTCCCGGGCGGCGAGCATCAGGTTCATGTTGAGGACATAGACCAAGGTGTCCATCCGCTTCTCCAGCTCCATCACCTCCTCGGCGAGGGCCCTGT
>CAYLVL010000278.1:0-4232 GCA_964387135.1 uncultured Planctomycetota bacterium | reverse complement strand
GGCGCACATACCGCCGAAAAGGTTGGCCGATCCGGGGAACGCGCCTACCGCGATGACGCCGTATCTTCGCGCGTCCTCGAACGCCATGTCCTTCGGGAAAATCGCGTCCATCGCGCGGACATACGCGGTGTTCGGATCGCCGTACTCGTTGCCGTGGACGCCCACCTGTCCCACGCCGTCCTCGAAAAGCCCGAGATGCGTATGCGCGTCGATCAGCCCCGGCACAAGGTATTGCCCGCCCTTCAGCCTGACCTTCTTCGCGCCCTTCGGTGGAGAGATGTTCTTCCCGACCCGCTCGATTCTCTTGCCCTTTGTGAGAACGTCGACTCCCTTGTGGAAGCCGTCCTTGAGATAGACCGTTCCGCCGGTGAAAAGGTACATTTTCGTCGCTCCGTTGTTTACGATCTGTACGACAACCCATTATACGACTGGGAGGCGCCATGGCAAGAACTGAAGCGGATAAAGAAAACCCCTCTCGAACCATTGCAGAGCCTTCACCGGTTGCCTTTTTGCCCTTCTCCCGTTACCCTGCCCGGTTAAGAGATCGATCGGATTTACACTGGTATGAGGGGCCCCCATGAATCGATTCCCGGGATTCGTTTTCTCCGCAATTGCATGCCTACTCCTATTGAGTGGAGGAAGAACGGTCGCGGATGTCGGCGATGCCGAGACGGTTGTATTCGGCAGATACCCGGCACCGTCGCCGGACGGCGGCACGCTCGCGTTCAGTTGGGCGGGAAGCATATGGACAGTGCCGATCGACGGCGGTCGGGCGACAAGGCTGACCGCTTCGGACGGATACGACTGGTATCCAGTCTGGAGCCCCGATGGAGATCGCATCGCCTTCATGAGCGACCGCTACGGCTCCGAGGACCTTTTTGTCATTGACGCGCGCGGCGGAACGCCCGAGAGGATATCGTTTGCCTCGAACGCTGACCTCCTCTCCGGATGGCTGCCGGACGGATCGGGACTGATCTTCTCAAGCCGTCGAGGAGGACGCTGGCCCGACTTCCGCAGACCGCATATTGTCGGATTTGAGTCGTCGCCGGGAGAAGGCCCGCCCGCTCCCGAGGTGCTTGTACCATGTGAGGGTTACGGCGGTGTCATGAATCCGAACGGGGACCTCGTCGCGTTCGAATTCGGACCGGGGAACGGCTATCGGCAGGGATATCGCGGCACTCACAAGCAGGACATCTGGCTCTACAGCGTATCAGCGGAGAGTTTCACCAGAGTAACCGAGAATGACTGTCCGAATACCGATCCGCAATGGTCGGCGGACGGATCGACTCTCTATTACCGCAGCGAAGAAGGCGGCGTCGGCAATGTCTGGTCGTGGGATCCGGAAACTGGAGCCGGGACACAGATCACCTGCGTTGAAGACGCGAGCCTGTGGAATCCCAAAATCGGCGGACTGTCGGGCGCGGAGGTCGTTGCGTACGAGTGGATGGGCGGGCTCTACGTGCAGGAGCTTCCCGACGGTGCTCCGCGGGAAATCCGCATCACCGCCTGGCTCGATGAGGATCCGGACACCCCCCGTACCGAAATCCAGACCGCGGGCGCAACTGAATATGCTATCAGCCCGGACGGTAACGAGATGGCGTTCGTCGTCAGGGGAGACATCTTCTGCGTGAGAACCGACGGTGTGGGGGGAATCGAGGCGGCGAAGCTCACGAATCATCCGGCAAGGGACTGGGAGATATCGTGGTATCCGCGAGGCGACGCGATTCTGTTCACGTCTGATCGCGACGGACATGAGCAGTTGTACCGGGTTACATCGAATGACCCCGATCACGAGAGACTCAGCCAGAGCCGGAGGTTTGCGGTCGAGAGGCTTACATTCAATGACGACATCTGCACTCAGGCTGTTATCGCGCCGATAACTCCCGACAAGGATGGCGCGCCACCTGCATTTGAGGACATCACGATCGCATACATGAGGGATACCGGTGATTTATGGCTCATGGACGGCAACGGCGAAAACCGGAGAAAGCTGTTTTCACACTGGCAGATACTCAATTATTCGTTCTCGCCGGATGGAAGATGGATCGCGTATTCGAGACAGGACGAGAACTACAACGTGGACATTTTCATCGCAGCGGTTGATCCGGATGATCCCGAATTGCCCGCGTGTCCGTCCGAGGGCTGGCAGCCCTTTCCCGGAGGCGGCAGGGCAAGAGGTCTGGTACCGTCATGGGCCGACGGCGAGGTGAATATCACCCGACATCCCGACGATGACTGGATGCCGGTTTGGTCGCCCGACGGCACAAAGCTCGGATTCACGTCGGTGAGGAATCTCGACAACACCGACGCTTATTTCATCTTCCTCCAGAGAAGCGACGAGGAAAGGTCGATCGAAGAATGGGAAGCCGAGGCTGCTCCGCTGCCGCCGCTACCTGCTGTAGAGGAGACCGAGGAAGAAAAAACAGAGGAGGAGGTCGAGGAAGCCGAAGAGGCGGACGAGGAAGCGGTCGAAGAGGAAGAGCCGTTCATCGTCAGAATTGATTTCGAAGACATCCATCAGCGCGCGCGGCGTCTCACGTCCGGCGAGGGAACCGAGACACTCTGGGCATTCTCACCGGATGGCGAGAACATCGCATATTCATCAAACGCAGGCGGCCTGGGCGAGATATGGCAGATACGCTGGACAGGCGAGAATGCTGTGAGACTGGTTTCAGCAGCAATGCCCGAGAGGGTGATATGGCATCCGGTTGCCGACCGGATTTTCTATCTGTCGGGTGGGAGAATCAACTCCAACGCCAACGGCGGTGGAGATGAGCAGAATCACGGTTTCAGTGCAACGATCGACATCGATCCGTTGACGGAAAGGCAATACAAGCTCGATGAGGTCTACCGGATCGAGCAGCGATGGTTCTACGATCCTGACTTCCATGGTCAGGACTGGGCGGCGATCAGGGACGAGTACGAGCCGATTGTGCTGGCGGCGAGGCATTATCGCGACCTGAACGACGCTATGGGCATGATGCTGGGCAGGCTGAATTCAAGTCACCTGTCTTACAGCGACGCTGCGCGCGGACCGAACGGGCCCGATACCGGCTATCTCGGCTGCGGACTTGTCGAAGATGACGCTCCTGGTTTGCTGATTGAATGGATCACGCCGCACAGCCCGATCGATCGCGTGGAACTTGAAGTGGAGGTCGGCGACAGGGTCGTGAGCATCAACGGAATAGATGTCGGCGGCTGGGGTGATGAGCCGATCGGCAACTGGTGGCGAGCCCTGGAGGGAACGGTCGGGCAGGAAATCGAAATAGGCATTCTGGACGCCGACAGCGGATCGAATGAGCCGCGCTGGATAAGGGTTGCGCCGACCGATTACTGGGGATGGTACATGGCCGCGTACGAGGAATGGATGGCCGAAAATCGCAGCATGGTTGACGAGCTCAGCGGCAGTCGATTCGGCTACTTGCACGTGCGCAATATGCACGAAGTATCGATGGAGCGGTTCGAGCAGGACCTGTTCACGGTCGGTGACGGAAAGAACGCGATCATCGTCGATGTCAGGTGGAATTCCGGCGGATGGACGACCGACTACCTCCTCGCCATGCTGGATACAAGACGGCACGCATACACCCAGCCAAGAGACGGAGGGCTTGGGTATCCGGAAGATCGTACACCGCTCTATACGACGACCATCCCGCTGGCTCTGCTGATCAATGAGTATTCCTACTCCAATGCGGAGATTTTCGCGCACGCGATCCGGACACTCGGTCGCGGAATCCTCGTTGGGACGCAGACCGCCGGCGGGGTGATCTCGATGGGCGGGACTCGCCTCGCGGACGGGAGCTACATCAGCCTGCCCCGGCGCGGATGGTGGACAATCGATCCGGAGACAGGCGATCCGCTTTACAGGCTGGAACACAACGGGGCCATGCCGCATATCGAGGTCGACCTGCTGCCCAGTGACATAGCGGCGGGCGATGATCCCCAACTTGAGGAGGCTGTCGCTGCACTCATGCGACTTCTGTATCCGGAGTAACTCTCGGAGGGGCGACATTCTGTCGCCCGGAGTGGGCGTATTCTACGCCCACATCTTCTCAAACATGCCACCTTGAAGGTGGCGGTCCTGCCGCCAGGCCGGCGGCGTTCCGGGCCTTGCGCAGGGACCACTCTTTTCCGAGGGGCGACTCTTTTCGGAGGGGCGACATTCTGTCGCCCGGAGTGGGCGTATTCTACGCCCACATCTTCTCAAACATGCCACCTTGAAGGTGGCGGTC
>CAYLVL010000277.1:0-4245 GCA_964387135.1 uncultured Planctomycetota bacterium | reverse complement strand
GGTGATCTTCGAGCCAAGGGGCTGGAGTGCCGTCCTGAGTTCATCAGCCAGACCGACCGTCTTCAGGATAATCATCCTAAGCTCGTTGTAGATCGGGCAGCGGCGGTTCAGCCTGTACGTCTTTTGGTTCCCCGCCGTCTCCTCCAGAACTACCCCTGCCTGGCTGAGGCTCCCAAGTTCTCTCTTTAATCCGCTTGGGTCAAGTCCGCTGCGGCGCGCCAGTTCCCTGAGATGGACGGGCTCCTGTGCGGCGAGTACTAGCTCCCTGAGTAGAAGACGCCTCGTCCGGCCGAATATCACTGATGCGAGACCTTTTGTAGACATTTCGTCAACGATTGTAGATGATTTGTCAACAGTTCGCAACGTCTGCTGGCAGTCCCTTATGCCTCGCCGGAAGGTCGTTCAGCACGTCCGCGAGCCGATGGGTCTGGTTGTCTATGACGTAGGGGATGTGCACGTGCTACTTCTTTTTCTTCTTCCGTTTGGTGCCGGATTCCTCTTCAGCACTCAAGGCGAACTGCCTTCGGGCACTGCTGATAGCCTCGTGCAGCTTCCGCTCAAGCAACTCTCTGGGTGGGAGATCGGTCAAGTACTCAGCCACACGGATCCCGCTCTGCTCAAGCCTCAGAAGCCGAACATGCTCAGTCGATTTACCGGCGCAAAGGACCAGGCCAAGAGGAGACTCCTCACCCTCACGACGGTCGTGCTCATCAAGCCAGCGAAGGTACAGCTCCATCTGACCTTTGTAGGCGGCTTGGAACCGTCCAAGCTTGAGATCAATCACGACGAGCCGCTTCAAGCGACGATGATAGAACAGCAGGTCTATGTAATAGTCCTCGCGGTCAACAGTTATCCGCTTCTGACGTGCGACAAATGAGAAATCCGTGCCGAGCTCCACCAGGAACCGCTCCAACTCCCGTAGTATTGCTGTCTCAAGGTCCCTTTCGCTGTATGTGTCGGCAAGATCGAGGAAGTCAAGCACGTACGGGTCTCTGAAAACAAGGTCCGGAGTCATTCTCTCCTCATCCCTGAGGGCTTCGAGCTCCTTCCGGGCAAGCTCTTCCGGCTTCTTGGACAAAGCCGTTCGCTCAAAGAGCATCCCCTGGACCTTGCTCTTGAGGGTGCGCGTGCTCCATCGCTCGATGCGGCACATTTCGGCGTAGAAGTCACGCTGGAGAGGGTCATCGAGATAGATGATTTCCCGGAAATGCGTCCAGGTCAATTGTGCACTCAGTGCGTGCACAATCTCGGCATCAGGGAACACCTCCGCGAAGCGAATCATGTTAAACAGGTTGCGCCTCGTGAACCCCCTCCCATACACCTCCGTCAATTGTGCACTCAGTGCGTGCACAATCTCCTCCCCGTAGCCCGCCCGCTTTTCCTTCAGGATGTCGGTTCGGATGCGATTGCCGATCTGCCAGTAGAGCATCGTCAGCTCGACGTTCACAGTGGACGCCACTCGATGCCGAGCCTGCTCGATAAGGACCTCGATGTCGTTCAAGAGTTCTCCGAAGTCCGCCTTGGGCTTCGACGGCCTGGACTCAGCCTCTTTCCTCTTCATGACGGTCTTTTTTCGATCCCGCTTCTTCAAGCTGACTCCTTCAAACAAGTGAGATTGTACCAAGCTGCGAACCCGCCGATTGTGAAGTAGGCAGTGGCTACGTCGAGCGTGCGGTCCTCATGCGTGGCAAGGAGATCGTTGAGCACGTCAGCGAGCCGATGGGTCTGGTTGTCTATGACGTACGGGAGCGTCATTCTTCGGCTACCAACTCAGAATCAGTCATACAGTGCCTGCACAAGCTCGTCTATCTCACTTTCAAACAAGGCTCGCTGAGCTACGTCTGCTTCCTCAGAGCTTCTCCTGCTGAGAACTGCAATCCGCTCAACACAGTCACGCTCGAGCGATGTAAACCCCGATGCACGGATTAGTATGTGCTGAATGAAGCGGCGAGCGTACGAATAGAACCCACCACGGAAACGAGAACTTATTGCCTGAACTTGGCTATCGAAGACCGTTGAATTGAGAACCCCCAGCAGATACCATATGTCGACTTCGAGGTCACCCTTCGGGATTAGGCCGTAGACACCTGCATTCCCACCGCCTACGAACCAGTACGTTCCATTCGGGTCGATTGCGAAGGACGCTTGCTGGGACATCGTAGGCGTTAGAATCTTGACAGATTCGAACCGCTCTATTCTTCTAGGACACCACAAGGCATACCAGTAGTCATAGGTCATGGATTCGCTTCCCCGTGTGCTTAGTCTTGCCTGATGTCTTTTCAGATAGGAGAAAGTCGCTGGGTAGGTTTCCGAAAGCTCATCCTCAGGAATCAGTTCGTCTCTTACGTCTCCCTTTCTGTATGGATAGATTACCGCGTAACCCGACTCCTTGATGTGGTATCGACCCACATCTTTGCCTTTTAACAGCGGCCTGACTATTCCCTCCTCCATTGGGACTGCCTCATCGCCCAAGATGATACTGTTTCCGTCTGTCTGGCCAATGAGTAGCGGGTCAGCACCAGTGATCAGCCCTTGGAAAATCGCCTCGCAAAGCTGGCCCAGGGTCCAGGTATGCTTTGAGCTGGCAAGAATAGGGGGAGTCTTCTTGAAGGCCCATGGTGCTTCAGAGAGCTTGCTGTTTGGCATGAAGATTGGCTCGCCCTCAAATTCCAGTCTCGCGTACGAATAGCGCACACTAGCTATCAAATCCGTGTCGCTTGATTTAGACAGGAAAAGAAGGCAAACGTAATTGGTAATCTCAGGAAAGACTTGTTCGTCACCAAAGTCCACGAGTTCCTTCAGCGAACAGTGCTCCGCGATGAGTCCGCGAATCCCCTTGCCATAGTCCGCTGTTAGGAACTTGTTAGGCAAGATCAGCCCTTCAATCCCGTCCTCCCCTAGTATTGAGAAGCCCCTTTCGACGAATGACAAATAGATGTCGAACTTGCCGGTGGAGGAGCGGTAAACGGAGGAGAGGTAGGCTACGTCCGTCCTGGGCAATCCCTGGATACGAACGTAGGGCGGGTTACCTATGACTGCATCGAATCCGCCGCCTTCGATTCTCTCGATAATCTGCGGTGCATCAGGCCTTGACCTGTAGAATACTTCCGGGAACTCCATGTCCCAGTGGAAGAACGCCTTTTCATCGGAGGCTTCCCGCGCGGTCTCCACAAGCTTCTTGTGTTCCCTTGACAGGCCCGATATCGCTTTGCCAAGCGCGCGCTCATCGACTGCTCTGGATATCGGCTCCGCATGAGCACTTGTCAGGAAAATCAGCACGTGGTCCCTGAGGCTCTTCTTGCCGCGTTGCTTGATGGTGTCCGGCTCGTTCCCGAACCAGCGGGAAGTGTAGATGTCGAGAATCAGCTTGACACGCTCTCGCTTCTCAAGTGCGCGGCTGTACAGGTCTCGCGAGGAGCGGACCTGCCCCGGAGTGACATCCGGCAGGTCGCCGATATCGAGCATGGCCCCAAGCGAAGCCTTGAGTGACTGCATGGGCGACGCGAACAGGTCGGTCTGCTGTCCTTCCTTGTGAAGCTCAGCGTCAACCTCCTCCACTGTCACCCCGATGAGCGAGTTCCCGCATTTCAGGTGGTGATCGAGGAAAGAAAGCGGTGCACCGAGGGTAAAGCAGTCGAGCCAGAGAGATACCTTCGCAAGCTCGACCGCCATCGGATTGAGATCGACGCCGTAGATGCATTTCTTGAGCACATGCCGCTTGAGCAGATTCATGTCGGTCAGGCGGTCCTTGTCGATTGTGATTTCCTGCTTGTCCATCTCTTCGAGGATTTCCCGTCGCGTTCGTTCTAGACGCGCTGTGATCGGGTTCCACGGGAAGGCGTTCAGGAAATCGACCGCCTTGTCGGTGATGAAGTCAACGGCCTCGACGAGAAAGTGACCGCTGCCCATCGCCGGGTCGAGGACTTTGATGTCGAAAAGCTCGTCCGCGAGTTCCGGCATGATTGAGTCGGTCTGGCTTTCGGGATTAGGCACGGCCATGCCCTTTTGTCGGTCCTGCCAAGCCTTGTGTCGCTTCTGAGCCTCCCGGAGTTTCGGGCGCATCGCCTTGAACTTCTCCTCAAGCACAGGACCGACGGTGTGCTCGACGATGTACTTGACGATATGGTCGGGGGTGTAGTAGGAGCCGGTTGCTTTGCGCTCGCGCTTGTCGTTTTCGAGATAGACTTCACCCTTCTTATAAGTTCGCTCCTTCGCGTCTTTGCCCCTGCCTGCCTTGAGAATCTT
>CAYLVL010000276.1:0-4267 GCA_964387135.1 uncultured Planctomycetota bacterium | reverse complement strand
GTGCCGGATTCGCGAGACAACTCCCCCACGACCTCCGGCACTCCTTCGAGCGGAGCGGCCTCCATGCGCTCTTCGCGGAACGGAGCCAGGGTGCCGTCATAGTCAAGACCCAGGAACACTCGCTCGGACGAACGCAGCTTGTCCCAGAAATCGGGCAGGTTGGAGAGCTTGTCTTCAGCCTGTTCACTCATTGTCAAATAGCTCGATTCTCTCCTCGACACCTTTGATCAACGCCACCATGAGGGTGAGATATTCTCTCAGATGGCGGGTAAGAAGGAAATTCTCCAGCACGAACCTGTGTGCTTTCTCTCCCATCTCGTAGAGGAGACCGGGATGGGTCATGAGGTACCTGATCCTCATGGCCGCTCCCTCCGGAGTATTGACCAGAAAGCCGGTGTGATGATTGACAACCTGAAGCGTGATGCCGCCGGTGTTGCCGCCGATGACGGGCTTGCTTTTCCACATGGCCTCGGTGACCGTCAGTCCGAAACCCTCCCTGGTTGATTTCTGAAGGACAAGATCGGCAAGCCGCTGAAGCGCGTTGATCCGGACATGCGAGTCCGGAGGCAGGGCCAGGATGTGGATGTCGGGATCGCCTTCGGCGGCTCTGCGGGTTTCCCGGAGCACGATGTCCCCTTCCGGATCGTCATCCGCCTCGCCCCCCGCCAGCACCAGTTGCAGGGGAAGGAATCGCTTCGCCAGCCTGTAGGCGTGGATGACACCGATGGGGTCCTTGAATCGATCGAAACGCGAAACCTGCACGATTACCGGGCGGTCCCTGTCGAGTTCGGCCAGCTCGTATGCATCATCGAGCTCGGACTGCTCCAGCTCGCGATTCTTGTCGCTGAGCGGATCGATGCTCGGCGGGATGATGTACTGCGGATGAGGAAGCGACTGCGCGAATGTCGAGAGAGACCAGATGCTCGCATCGTAGGGAGCGACATAGGTTCTCAAGTACTTCCAGACCGGGCGATGCGGCCTGGAGATATCGATGTGGCATCGCCAGATCCATTTGCCCTTCTTCTCACGAATCATTCTGAGAAGAGGTGCGGGCTGAGGATCATGAATGAAGACGACATCAGCATCCTGAAGCTTGTCCCGAAGTCGCGAGGCGTTCGCCTGGTTGGTTTCCTCGTACAATCTGAGCTGGGGCTCCGGGATCACCACCCGATTCCCCTGGAGGCCGTTGTGGAACATCTTCGTCGCTTCGAAAAATTCCTCCTCGCCGTTGATAACCTCCCAGCTTGCCTCGATGCCCAGCTCCTGCATGAGGGGGATGAGACGGGAGAGGATTTCGGCGACGCCGCCTCCGGCTCGGGTGGAGTTGACATGAACGGCCTTTACCCCCTCCAGCAGCGCTGCAAGCTGAGTGAGGTGACGAATGATATCCTCACCCACAACTTCTGCGTATGCTTCAAGCGGCTGCGACATGACGAAATCTAAAGATGCTCCGCGCAGATCCGCTTCACGATCTCGTGGAGCTCGGAAAGGCTGTAGAGATAGGGATCGATGTTGGAAAGCGCTTCTATCAGGTCGCCGTATTCATCCGCCGAGGACGAGAGCCAGGCGCTGAAATCATCATGACCCTCCGGAAGACGTCGCCTGGCATCAATGAAGTGATAGAAAAGCGAGCTTCTCGACAGATAGGGAATGACCTGCTTGAGTTCCTCCGGTTTCTCGACTCGCATGCCGGTGTCGAAAACAACGATCTGGGAGCGAATGAACTGGAAGGGCGTCTCCGACCTGAGCAGATACGCGAACTCGAGCTCGTCGAGACGCTCCTCGATCACCTCGAGAAGCTCCTGGCGCAGACCCTCCAGGCTATCGTAATCGGTGGGGATGATGATCGCGAGACGCTCTGCGAGCACCGCGTCATGAAGACCGTGACGCACCCATGCGGCGAAATCGTTCCGATACTCCGGGTCGTCGAACCTCGGTCGTAAGAGGCCGCCCCAGAAATGGTAGTAGAGACAGCCGGGGTGCACCATCAGGATCTTGTCGGCGAGTTCCTGAAGGTTATGCGCCTTTTCGCCGCTCGCGATGGCGAGAAGGGCGCAGTCCTTGACAATAAACGGGCCAGGCTCCGATGCCTCCATTGAAAGCGACCCCTTGGTGCGGATCGGTATTGAGTATACCATAACAGGGAACGGCATGCGTAATGGATAATGAGGGAACGTATTAATGAAAAGGCCTATTACTAGTCATAAGAGAAAAAAACCCCTCAGGTCGAGGGGCTTTTGGGTATTGTCCGGTTTTGAGGAATGCCTGATGCGTCAGACGAGGCCCTGGGCCATCATGGCGTCGGCGACCTTCTTGAAGCCGGCGATGTTGGCGCCGATTACGTAGTTTCCGGGATGACCGTACTCCTCCGCCGCCCTAAGGCACTGCTCGTGAATCGCGCACATGATCCCGTCGAGACGCTGGTCCACTTCCTCGCGGGTCCACGACAGCCTGAGCGAGTTCTGGCTCATCTCCAGGCCGCTTACCGCAACTCCTCCCGCGTTTGCGGCCTTCCCGAGACCGTAAAGCACGTTGTTCTTCAGGAAGATGTCGATGGCCTCCGGAGTGGAGGGCATATTGGCGCCCTCGGAGACGCAGAAACAGCCGTTGTCGACAAGCGCCTTCGCGTCATTCTCGTCGATTTCGTTCTGGGTCGCGCACGGCATGGCGACATCGCAGGGGATATCCCACGGACGCTTCTGCCTGAATTCGACACCGAAATGATCCGCGTACTCCTTGATTCGACCGCGACGCACGTTCTTGAGCTCCTTGACCCACGCCAGCTTCTCCGCGTCGATACCGTCCGGATCATGGATCGATCCGTTGGAGTCGGAGAGACTGACGACTTTGCCGCCTAGCTGGGTGACTTTCTCGGTGGCAAACTGCGCAACATTGCCCGAGCCGGAGATGGTGACTGTTTTGCCCTCAAACGTCTCGTTGCGAGTGGCAAGCATCTCGCGCGCGAAGTAGGTCGCGCCGTAGCCGGTAGCCTCGGGACGGATGAGGCTGCCGCCCCACGTGAGGCCCTTTCCGGTGAACACGCCGGAGAACTCGTTTCTGAGCTTCTTCCACTGCCCGAAAAGGAAGCCGATCTCTCGACCGCCGACTCCGATATCACCGGCGGGAACATCGGTGTTGGGCCCGATATGCCTGAAAAGCTCGTTCATGAAGCTCTGGCAGAACTTCATGACTTCGTTGTCGCTCTTGCCCTTGGGATCGAAGTCGCTGCCGCCCTTGCCGCCGCCCATCGGGAGCGTGGTGAGAGCGTTCTTGAAGACCTGCTCGAAACCGAGGAACTTGAGGATGCCGAGATTGACGGTCGGGTGGAACCTGAGTCCGCCCTTGTAGGGGCCGATCGCGCTGTTGTACTCCACGCGAAAACCACGATTGACCTGTACGTTGCCCTGATCGTCGAGCCAGGGCACGCGGAAGATGATCACGCGCTCCGGCTCGACAATCCTTTCCAGCACCTTCGCATCCCTGTATTCCGGATGCCTGTCGAGCACCGGGGCAAGGGACTCAACCACTTCCTGAACAGCCTGGATGAATTCGGGCTGCGCAGGATTCTTCGCCCGAACGTACTCCATGAAGGATGAAACGAACTCTGACATTAGCTGATCTCCTTTTCGCTGACTGAGACCTTGGTCTTGTTGGTTTATTGCAGGAACCGGGCTGTCCGAGAATGAGAATCGGCGCCACGGCGACATTCTCTATGCAAAAAGAAAAGCACCCATTCAGTGATGGGCAGCACGATCCTCAACAAGGGCAGAGGATATTAGCACTGATGGATGGCATCCGCAACCCCGAGGCTCCCGTTTGTCGCGGATTGAAGGTCGAACTGCGACCAAGGGGACACCGTGGCTGATCCCGTGTGCCACATGGGAGCGAGGTCAAATGGATGCCGCCCTCCGGGAGGGCTCAGAGTCCAACAAGGAATGCCGGACATGGTTTCCGATGGACATCGGATGCGATCGCCCGCCAGCGAAATCGCCTACAAAGTGAAATACCAGAAGCCCGGGCCACCCGACATGTTCCAATTGAACGGCGAATCCTCCCCGAGCTCCATACCCGCCGAAATTACTCCCCATAACAGGAGGATCACCATCACACCGAGCAACAGCAGGTGCGGCTCGTGCTTCCACAGGTAGGGGATTCCCCAAACAGCTCCGGCAATCACTGCAACTACAAGCAGGAACCTGAATACCTTGCCCAGGGGGCTCAGAAGCCAGTCGCCTGTCATTCTGCCGACAGTGAGCCCGTTCGGATC
>CAYLVL010000275.1:0-4293 GCA_964387135.1 uncultured Planctomycetota bacterium | reverse complement strand
ATCGGCAGGCGGCTCCACTTCCGGAATCTCCGCCATCAGGGCGGCCACCCGCTCCTCTTCCCTGAGAGCTTCTCGACATGCGGCGCATTCGAGCCGGTGCGCTTCGAGCCTCAAATGCTCGTCCTCGGGTAGCGTGCCCTCGCGAAATTCCTTCAGCTTCTCGAGGAACTCGGAGCATGTATCGGTTTTTCTCTGAAACAGGCTGTTCATGGTCTTCTTCTCCCCGGCATTCTCCATCTTTTCAAAATTCAAACCCGACCGATTCCGCCTTGCTCAGAAACGCCTTTTTTGCCCTGTGCAACCATGTCTTCACCGTGCCCATCGGAAGATCCAACTGAATCGCTATCGCCTCGTACCCCATTCCTTCCATGTACCTCAGGTGCAGGACCTCTCGGAAATGCACCGGCAGCAGCTCCAGAACCGCTTCGACTCCGCTCTTCCGCTCCACACCCTCCAACGCTTCCTCCGGACCCGCCTCCGTTCCGACATCCCGCCTCTCGGCGATATCCTCCGACTCCCTCCGCTCTCTCCCGACCCGGCTCGAAAGATAATTCATGGCCAGGTTTCTTCCGATCCGAAAGAGCCACGGGCGGAAGGGCCTTCGGATGTCGAAGCGGTCCAGGTGATCGAAAGCGCGGATGAACGTCTCCTGGGCCAGGTCCTCCGCCTGGTGGAAATCGCCCACCATGCGGGTCAGGTATCCGATCAGCGCCGACGCGTGAAGGTCCACAAGCGCGCCGAGCGCCGCTTCGTCGCCAAGACGCGCACGCCGTATCACCTCCGCATCGCGCCGATGGTTATCCGCATCCATGACGTCGGTCTTTGCTTCTATCTGAATCTACAGGACAAAGGACGAAAATGTTTCAGAATCGGGTTTGTTAATAGTATCTAATGCGCTCAGAGCTCGCATGTCCTTACCTGTCCTCGCAAGCTTTCTACACGCCTTCCGGCCTGCTATAATCCTTCACAGAATACCAGAGAGTATCGGAAGCGAGGGATGCCTGATATGAAACGAATCGCAGCATTGTGTCTATTCCTTGGAGTTATCCTGGTCCTTCTGACCGCCGCGTGCACCCCGCCGCCGGAGCGTCAAGCGGGTGAGGCGGAGAACGGTATCGAGGAGACGAACGGCGAGGCGACCGAAACACCCGCCGAGGGAGAAGCGGTCGAAGAAGATGGGAAGGGACCCGAGGAAGGAGCGGCAGTAGAGGAAGTGCCGGAGGTGCCGGAGGAGGAGCCTGTAACGGAGGAGGAAGAAATGCTGACGCCCGAGCCAATACCGGAAAACATGTTCGATCACTACCAGACATGGCCGCCTGAGAGAATCACGCAGAGTGAGATTGAGCAGTTGAGGGGAGTGCGTGTGGTTTTCGAGACGACGAAGGGAACGATCAAGATACGCCTGTTCCCCGATGAGGCGCCGCTGCACAGCGCGAACTGCGTGAAGCTCGTCCAGGACGGGTTCTACGACGGGCTTACGTTCCATCGCGTGATCAGGAACTTCATGAGCCAGGGAGGGGATCCCGAGGGCACCGGCTCAGGTGGTCCGGGCTACACCCTTCCGGCGGAGATCGGTTTGCCGCACGTGGCTGGAAGCATGGCGGCGGCACGGCAGGGCGATCAGGTGAATCCTGAGAGACGATCATCCGGCAGCCAGTTCTATCTCTGCCATAGCGATCAGAGCTGCGCCGGGCTGAACGGCGCGTATACTGTCTACGGGCAGATCGTTGAGGGTCAGGATGTGAACCTCGCGCTCAACGTCACCTGGACCCAGATGGGCCCGATCGAAGGCGCTGAGCCCGATAGAATCATCCGGGCTTACATAGAAGCGGAATAGACCGGTAGGGATTTGCCCTTCAGGAAGAGGGGTATAGGCCCAGAAATCGAACGGGGAGGTTCGAGTCATGCGCTCGAAGGTACGGCTGCGGATCGCGGATACCATCCGCTCCGGGCTGGATGAGTTCGCCGAGCGATGGACCAGGTTCATCAGGGCCAACGACCTTGCTCCCGACACCGACGAGCCTGTCGATGACGCGGTCAATCGCGCCAGGCTTGGCTTTGAAGTGCTCGCCAACCTCCTCGAGGGCGAGGAATACGCGAAATACGAAAACGTCATCCGGCGACTCCTCCAGGACTGGATCAACCGCGCCGCCACCTACTCCGATCTCCTCGAGCTCGAACGAGCCTTCCCCGCTTTCATCGCGCCGTATCTCGGCATAGAGTCCGACAGCGAAGAATATGATGAACTGCTTGGCGATCTGGACGAGTTCTTCCTCGGCGATATTCGTCCGCTCGCGCTCGCGCAGTATCTCGAAGTCTACGAGGAGATCATCGGTGCGGAGAGCAGGCATACCGCGTATGTTCTCGCGCATTTCGATTCCATTCTCGCGCTCACCGCTCATCTCAACGGGGCCGAGAGTCGGGGCGAGATCCTTGGCGGTCTTTGTGAGCCAGTATTAGGGCTGTTCGAGAATGTGCTCGGAATCGCAGTTTGGTCAGAGACCGCTGACGGGCTTGAGCCCGTGGTCCTTGGGATACTCGGGGACGAATTGCCTCCGACGATGCTCGACCTGCCGCTGCCCGCGAAGCTTGAGGAAGTCTACAACCTTGGAGAAGTCAAATGGCTCCCCGAGGAGGAGCTTCCGGGCGATTTCCGCTCGCTGATCGATGTCGATACCCGGTCCGGGCTTTCCGGCTGCGCGATCCCGGTACGCCCGAGGGAAGCCGACGGCCTTCTCGTTCTGCTTGCCGTCGGCGCGGAGCATCCCGGTATGCTGGAACTGTCACTCAGCCGGGTTGCGGCGGCCGAATGCTCCCTGGCTCTGGACCGCGTTATGGGTCGTGAGCGATTGGGCAGTGTGAACCGACGCATCCGGGATATTCTCGCGCTCAGTCGCGAGACCGCCTGGGGCGTGGGGCATCATGAAACAGCAGAGACGGTGCTCGATTATCTCCTTGATCTTACAGGCGGCAATCGAGCGATCCTGCTCGGTTTCTCCACGCTGGGTATGGGATTGGAGCCGACCACTCCGCTGGCGTGGCGCAACCTGACCGACGACGAGATTCAGCACTACCAGAGATCGTCTATCCTCGCTCCGATTCTTTCGATTGCATCGAGAACCGGAAAAGTCCATCTGCTGACGGGCGATCGCCTCTCGGATGTCCTCGCCGGGCGGGAACCACCACCTGGATTCATGCCTGCGACGAATGAGGCGATCGGGATAGTACCGCTGGAAAGAAAGAACGTTCGGCAGGGATTGTGTGTTTTCCTGTGCCCGCAGAGATTCGCGTTGATGCCGGAATCGAAGGATCTCCTGGCGCTGTTCGCGCGGACCGCCGCCGATTCGCTCGCGACCGCGAGGGAGTTCGAGCGGAGCCTCAAGACCGCGCACCTGCTGGACGAAGACACGAGGCGGGCGCGAATTCTCCAGCGCCAGCTTACGCCGAGGTATATGCGATCCGGTCGGGTGGTCTACTGGGCGCACCTGAGACCGGCGGGTGAACTCGCGGGCGATGTCCTCGTGGTGAGAAAAGCACCCGAGGGCATTCTGAATGTCTGGGCGGCGGATGTAGCCGGACGGGGTGTCTCCGCGGGATGGTCGATGATGTACATCCGACAGCTTCTCGCGGACCTTCCCCACGATACTTTGTCGCCGAAAAAATCGTTTGATGACCTTAACAGGAAGCTTCACGAGATCGAGTCTCTCACTGCACCCGGAATATTCGCGAGCCTTGTCGGACTGTGCATAGATGAACAGGCGCAGCGGGTTACATTTGTGCGTGCCGGAGCACCGAGACTTATTCACGCGACAAATGAGGGTGAAGTGCGGACTCTTGATCCCGACGGCCTGCCTCTTGGTCTGTTTGAGGACGCGAATCTCGAAGAGATCGAATCGGAGTTTCACCCTGGTGATAAGCTCGTTTGGGCATCGGACGGGCTTCTGGGGATACGCGACGAGTCCGGCGCGAGATGGAGCGAAAAGGGCCTTCGTGATTGCATCGCGAGTTGCTGCTACTTGCCGTCAAGAGCCGTATTCGAGCAGATCCTCGCGTCCGTGGGCGATTACTCGGCGGAAGACGCGGCTCGTGACGACTGGAGCCTGGTAGTTATCGGGTATGACCATCCCCCCGAGTGGGAGAAATCGAGGTCCGGAGCCGAGCGTCACGAGCTTCTGGACGATGCGGTCGAGTGGCTAGCGGATAAGAACATTTCCGATAGAGATCTGAATGCCTTGCGACTGCTGCTTAGTGAAGCCATAAGAAACGCCCACGAGCACGGGAATCACCTGGACG
>CAYLVL010000274.1:0-4294 GCA_964387135.1 uncultured Planctomycetota bacterium | reverse complement strand
AATGAGATACATTAGCCGGAACAACAGCGACACCTTTTCACCTCGAACGCGAACAAGGCGTCCGCGTCTTCGGAGCGCCGGCTGCCGGCCGGCGGGACCGCCGGCTTCCAGCCGGCACGCGACCGTCCTCCTCTGCGCCCTGATCATCCTCCATCTGACCGTCCTGCCCGTCTACGCCCGGACCGATCCGGAAGACCTCGACCTTTCCGCCACATTCGGCTTCGACGGTTACTACAAATTCCAGTTGCCCACGTTTGTCACCATCCACGCCGAGAATCACGGTGATCCATTCGAGGGCTGGGCACTGGTCAACCTGCGAAAATGGGTCCCACCGACCTTCTACACCCATCCCGTGGCGATCCCCCCCGGTACCGCCCGCGAGATGAAAATCGGGTGCTTCGGGTGCTGGGAAACCGCCGGATGCTCGGTCCCGGTGAGCCTTATGACACCGGACGGTAATCCCCTGAAGTCCATGGAGCTCAATCCCATGCTTCTCGGACAGTCGGATACGCTCATCATGCATCTCGGGGAGCCCACCGACAGTCTCGACAACCTTTTCGGCGAGAGGAATCCCGGATTCCTGCTGATGGTGGACCGCGATCTGCATCCATCCGGTGGAACGCTGTCCTATCCGCCCATGATTTTCGCTATGACCTGGGAGCCGGAAGACCTTCCTCGAAACACGATATTCTGGCAGGCCATAAGCCTCGTTGCAGCGTCCCTGGAAACCTACCTGTCGCTCGATGCCGAAACGAAGGGGCTGCTGCTTGAATACGTCCGCTACGGCGGCGCGCTTCTGATCTACTACCGTGACGGGCTCGATCCCGCCGACGGCTGGGAGGGTGATTCGCTTCTTCCCGCCAATCCTCTCGGCGGCCGCGCGGACATCGACATGGAGTCCTTTCTCGATATGTGCGAGCGTGTCCTTCCGAGAGAAGCGCTGGACGCGCATATACCGCTGTTCGCAACCAATCTTCCGAGAGGCATCACCGGTGAGGTCTACATCGATCCTGATTTCTATGGTCCAAGAGAGCAGGGATCAGGGGGGCCGGATGTCGTCGCGCGAAGAACGGCTCGCCCGTGGGATATGCCGGCCAGCTACTCCGTAATCCGGATCGACGCCGATCCCGATTGCGAGACGGTTGAAATCGACGGGTTCGAGAATCCAATCCTTGCGGTCAAACACGTGGGCAGCGGTTTCGCAGGCTTCGCCGCTTTCGATCCGTTCATTGGATCACCTTCGGCAACCGATCCCCCGATCGAGTTGCTGGCGACTTACTCCCTGCTCTACCCTATCTGCCCGGTCCGGGATGTCGGCGCTGAGTCAATGCAATATTTCCACTCCCTTCAGGATGGAAGGATCCGGGAGTTCTTCAGGCAGGGCTCCGTTTCGGGCAGTAACAGGATTATCAAATGGATGGACGCGCTCGGGCCCGCCCTCATCTATCTCCTGGCTCTCCCGTTGATCGTCCTTGCAGCAAGGGGACGCGGACAGGTCATCCTGGTTCTCTTCATCCTCTGGTCGGTGATCTTCACCGCCGTCATCATGTACAGGCGCCAGGTCTCGATCACCGACTCGGTGATGCTCAACGAGGCGTCCCTTTTCTGGTGCCAGGCTTCGGCTCCGGATGAAAGCGAGCCGCCGTCTCCATCGCTGCTCTACTCGATCTACTCATACAGCGCGACAACGTCCAGACCCCGTGATGTGGTCTGGAACCATCCCGACGCCCTGCTCGATGAGATCGTGGAGCCGGCGACATGGCCGTACGATACGATCACGATAGAGTCCGGGCAGAATGTCAGTCTGCCTGATCTTCCCCTCGAAACCGTCGCGTTCACCGCTCGCGCTCCGGGCGAAAGAGTGTTTCTCCTGAGGCGTACCGCTCCCGAAATCACCGCGTCCGGACGTCTGATCGCCGGTCCGCAAAGCTGCCGCCTCGAAATCGAGGCTCAATTGCCTTTCGACACGATCGCGAGCTGGCTCTACGTGCAGTCTGGGGACCTGTTTCTGAACGAGGACATCGGTGCTCAGCCGAATGAGATCAACCTGGATATCGAGTTGTCGGAAGGCTACGAATCGCGAGGCCTGCCCGATCCTACCGGTCTGCCGTTGGAAGATCTGTCGGAAGAATCAAGAATGAGCCTGAGCTACGAGCATCGTCGGCTCTGGGAGCTTGTCAGAACCATGCCCGTCAGCATTGCCGAGGAATGGTCGGAATACCCGGGCGATCCCCGCCCCCGTCTGGCCTTCTACGTCCTCGCCACAAGAGCCGCACCCTCCGAGATTACCGTTGATCATGGCGAGATGGAGCGGCATGCGCTGACGATGATCGTGATTGCGGTTCCGGTTGTGTACGAAGACGTCGCCTTAAATGAGATTAAATAGGATGAACGCCCTGGATTCCGGGGGGCAATCGAGCATATCAACATGGCTGGTGACTGGTTACGAAAGCCGGTTCGTGCTATCATTAAGAATTAGTTGGGTTGCGCACATAGCAGCCCTGGGCGCATAAGCATGGGCAAGCCCTCAAGACCATTCGAGCGCTACCGCACAAGAAGCGCGCTTTTCCTGATGATCTACGCGGTTGCCGCGCTGATCGCTGGCATCCCCAACATCATAATGGTCACCAGCGAGGACGACCGCCGCATCCTCGTCATCCTCGGAACCAGCATCCTCGTCGTGAGCCGCTACGTCGGCTACATCAAGCTCGCCGGCTTCGCCCTTCTCAACACCGAGCACATCAGGATATTCTCGCCGCGGATGTCGGTCACCATCGGCGTCATTATAGCCGTGCTGATAGCCAACGCCGCTGTTTTTCTCTATCGCTTCGGGCTGACCGACATCTCCATTGTCGCCGTCAGCGCGGGATGCCTCATGTCCGCCGGCGTTATGCTCTCCCACCTCGTCGCGTCCAGGGATCGCGGCCTTACGCGTTCGAGGCTGATGAGGATGGTCTCCGGTGTGCTGATTGTGCTCGGATGCGCGAATATCTGCATCACCAGGTTCTACCTCATCTCTCCCGCCTTCGGATTGATTACGCTGTTCTTCGGGATCTACACCGAGCGGAAAACCCTTTCGCTTGCCGTCAGGCAGACCTTCGCCGCAGCCGGCGCGGCCGCCGGAGCCGGTATCTCGGTGTACTTCCTCAGATGGTATCTCGATCCGTCCCTGCTGAGGCACAGCTACCTTGACCCCCCGCTCGCCATAGCCCTTGGTCTCGCGCTGGGAGCCATCGGCGCTGCATATTATCTCTACTCAAGACGGGTCTACGCTTCGGAAACCCTCGCCAATCCCCGCAAGAACCGCAAGTAGCGCTTTCCTAGCCCCCGACCGCACAAGGCTGGAAATGGAAATGAAAAAACGGAGGACTCCTTCATCCTCCGGAGGGCGTACAAAGCTCAAGACCGCTGCCTTGGGGGCTAGTCCCTGTGCTCTTCGATGAACTTGACCACGTCCTGTACGGTTTGCAGGCTCTCGGCCTCGTCGTCCGATACCTGGATCCCGAACTCCTCCTCGACAGCCATGATCATCTCGACGATGTCGAGGCTGTCGGCTCCGAGATCGTCCGCGAAATGAGCCTCCGCGGTTATCTCGCCCTCCTTCACGCCAAGCTGCTCGACGATTATCCCCTTGAGCTTATCAAATGTTTCCTCGTTCATAGTCTCTCTCTCCGAAGGTCATTCTTCCGACTTCGCGCGGCGTCTGGCCTTGAACTGGCGGCCCTTGTAGAATCCGCAGTGGGGGCAGACCTGGTGGGCGGGCTTCGACTTGCCACACGACGGGCACACTCCAAGCTCCGGCGCTCTGGCTTTCCATGAGCTCTTGCGAGTGCGGGTATTTGACCTTGATAGTTTGTATTTCGGTAATGCCATAGGGGCTCCTCCGCGACGGCGAAGGCTGGTGTAGTGTAATAAGGCACTTGGCGCTTGTCAAGAGATTAATCGTCCTGATCGCCGATATCCCGTTTTTTAGCCGGTTTGCCGCCCAGCGACCGCAATCCCGCCCTCACCTCATCCAGCAGCCTCGTAAGCTCGTCCTCCAACCCGATCAGACGCTCGATCACATACTCATCGCTCTCCTTCATCACTTCCACCGCCCTCTCCTTCGCCTCCCGCGTGATCGCATCCGCATCAACAAGCTTCTCCGCCCTTTTGACCGCCTCGTCCACTATCTCGCCCGCCTGCACCTTCGCTTCCTCGAGAATCTCATCTCTTTTGTCCAGTATCTCCTTCGCCTGCTCCATCTCCTCCGGCAGCGACGCGGTCAGCATGTCGATCAACTCGATCGACCTCG
>CAYLVL010000273.1:0-4316 GCA_964387135.1 uncultured Planctomycetota bacterium | reverse complement strand
GAGCCCATCCCGGGTTACGAGCCGGGCAATCCGGTGAACATTCCCGACGACTATCCCCCCGAGGCCAATCAGCCTGAAGCATTTCGAATCGACCTCATTGTCGAAGAGGACACGCTTTATTACACCAGTGAATCGGACAAGGGCGGCTCGAGGACCTACCATGTCCGCGTTTACGACTGGCAGGGCTATCTCGATCCAGGCACGGATATCTCCGACGAGATCGGAGGGGTGAAATTCGAATGTCCCGGCTGTCTCGACCAGCCCTTCATCGGTACGCTGATCGATCCGGGCCCGGGCACGCAGGCTTACGCGGTCTATGAGCTGGAGATCGACGGCGAGCATCTCACCGATAACGGGCAGCACAGCGCGCTTGTGACCGTGGTCAGCGCGAACTGCGACTACCAGCCGTCCCTGACCGGCTACTCGGGTACTGCGCCGCTGTCGGCCTACGAATTCTTCCCGATCACCATCGCCAATATCCCGCCGCTCAATTTCCCGCCCGAGGCTGTCGCGACCGCCGATCCGCTGACCGTCTATGTCGGCGATCCAGTCTACTTCGACGGTTCCGATTCGACCGACCCGGAAGACGGCAGCCCGGTTGACTTTGAATGGGATTTCAACGGCGACGGAACATACGGCGACTCGTACGACGGCGGGACGGATATCGAGCCTGTGAAGAACTACAACGAGCTCGGGCGGTTTTTCGCCGATCTCCGGGTTCGCGACAGCAAGGGCGAGACAGATACTCTCGATGTGCCGATCACGATCACCGTAGTTGACGAGCCTGTCAATCACGACCCGGTGGCCATCGCTGAAGCCACCACGCCGACGACAATCGAGCCGGGTGAGTCGGTCAGCTTCGACGCCTCGGCAAGCTATGACCCGGACGACGATGCCCTTGTGTACCGATGGGACTTCGACGGCGACGGCACGTACGGCGATCCGTTCGACGGGGGCACCGCGATCCAGCCCACGAAGTATTACTACGATCCGTCGATTTACCAGGTTGATCTGAAAGTCATCGATACCTATCTTGCGGAAGACACGCTCGATTCCCCGATCTACGTGAACGTGGGCATCCAGTGCGATCCGCCAGTTGCATGCGCGGAGATCGAAGAGGAGCCTCTCTATTGGGAAGGTCAGCCTCTTCACTTCGATGCATCGTGCTCGTACGACATGAATCCCGGCGGCGAGATAATCCTGTATGAGTGGGACTTCGACGGCGACGGTGAGTACGGCGATGATTACGACGGCGGAACCGACGAGCAGCCCGTCATGTCCTTCAGTCCCGGTCAGCATGCAATCGATCTGAGGGTGATGAACGACTGCGCGGAATTCGACACCCTCGACGAGCCTATCGTCATTGAGGTTGAAGAGCACGTCATAATCACCCTTCCCGAGGATCAGGACTACAAGTCAGGCGCCGGATTCGAGTATCTTGCCAGGGTGTGCGACACACCGGGCGATATTCCCATCGCTTACGGGGACTTCTACGGACCGTGGGACTTCACCGGAGTAGATTATCCGGACGGTCCGGATAACCTCGTGATGATTTCGACGGACGACCCGGAAATAGCCGATTTCATTGGGATGTTCCCCGTCACAACCCAGTACCTGACCCGGTACGACATCTACGGAGCCGACGTCGAAGGCTGGCTGTACATGCCGGAGGAAGCCGATCTGCTGAATGACATCCTCTATGTGTACGGTCACATCGAGAAAATTCAGGGCCAGCCCGGCGGAGCGGGCTTCTCATACTCCGACGCGGAGGGCGGCCCGATAGCGCTCAGTTACCCGTGGAGTGTCGAGACTGACGAGGACTGGCTGCTTGAATTCTCCGACGGCGGCGATCCATTCATCATCATCGAATACAGCGAAAGCGGAATCGGCGAGGGCATGGCAACCGTTCCATACGATTCCGGTTGGACCACTCCCGCCCTGCTTACCCGGGCATTTGTCGAATTGCGCATCAGCGGACTGCTCGCCGCGCAGGTGGTTCTCTACAAATGGACCTCGGACGACGGCAAGCAGATCGCAAGACTCTATTCGCTCAACACGATCAACGACACCAATTTCAACGAGAACACCTATGAAATCACGGGGCTGTCACGGCTGACCGTCCTGAACGCGGATTTGTGACATCGGAGGGGCGACTTTCAGTCGCCCGGACCGGCGGCTTGCAGCCGCCGGACTTCCCCAGGCGTCTCTTACGAGGCCATGCTCCCGCAATCCTTTTCTCAACGCACTCGCGGCTTGGCGACTACAAGTCGCATTTCGGAGGGGCGACTTTCAGTCGCCCGGACCGGCGGCTTGCAGCCGCCGGCTTTCTCGAGCGATTCTCCAGCAATCCTTCTTCCATCTTCCCTGCAAACAGGGCGACTACAAGTCGCCCCTCCGGGCGATAAAATATCGCCCTTCCGTTACTCACCCAGACAGGCTCAAAATGCGGTAGAATCCCCTCCTGTATCCATCCCACCGGGAGAGCGCCATGCGGGATAAGTCCAACCGGCCCATCTGCGTAATCGGGAGCATCGTCTACGACCTCGTCATGACCGTCGAGCACCTGCCCGATGTGGGCGAGACCGTACCTGCTACAGGATTCGCCACATTCATCGGCGGGAAGGGTCTCAACCAGGCCGTGCAGATACATCGTCTTGATTACCCCCTGACATTCTGGGGAAGGATCGGCGACGATCAATATGCCAAAGCCGTTCTTGATGAATTGGAAAAGCAGGAATTCCCGGCGGACGGCATCCGCGTTGTCCCCGGCGAGCATACGGCAATCGGGATGATCTACGTGGCCCCCGATGGTCGCAACCTGATCGGCGGCTATCGCGCAGCAAACATGAACTTCCCGCCCGAGGAGATCGACGACGCTATCGCCGAGGCTATCAAGGGCTCCTCGATTGTCTCCCTGCAACTTGAGATTCCCGATGCCGCCACCGAGAAGACCCTAAGACTTGCCCGGCAATCAGGTGTCCCCACGATTCTCAATGCTGCTCCATGGAGAAAACTGCCTGATTGCTTTGAAGAGCTTGTGGATTACTGGGTGGTGAATGAAGTCGAGGCCGGGCAGTTCTTCGAATGCAAGATCGAAACCGCTCACGATTGCGCACCTCTCGCTCTGCACAAGCCGGTTGTGGACGGCGCACAGATCTGGGTCGTGACACTCGGCGATCGCGGCGCAGCGGTAGTGGACACCGAGGGCATCCATCCCATTGAGGGAGTCAAGGTCGATGCGGTCGACTCAACCGGCGCGGGCGACAGCTTCACGGGTGGCTTTGCGGTCGGTCTCGCGGAAGGTCTGGATGTGATCGATGCGGCACACTTCGCGAACCGGGTCGCCGCGATCAGCGTGACAAAGCTCGGTGGAATGACGGGGCTTCCCACACGCTCCGAACTGACTGTTGAGGTCTAGCACTCCTGCTGCCGCTTCCTCACGAACTCGTCTGCATGACCTCACGCTTGATCGGGCCGAGATCGAGGGGAGTCCCGAGAATCCTCTCCGACATCTTCTCCGGCATGTACATCCGTCCGGTCGACCAGTACTGCCTGAGACTCTCTCCCGCAAGCGGCGCGCGCCACCACTCCTGCCCGAACTCCGTCGCAAGATGCTCTCTCAGTTGCCTCTCGAAAATCCACGCGCGAAGGTAGCCGGCCGAATAGAACGCCGGATCGAGGTCGGCAAGCCAGTGCTCCTCCCTGTGTTTCGCCTTCAGAGCACCGTCGAGATACTTCGTGTAAAGCTCCGGACCGTCCTTCATTCTGTAATCTGAAAGCAGCTCGAGCTCGTACAGGAACTTGCTCGCGTACCTCCTGAGGAAGTAGAGCTTCTGCATCCTGAGGAAATCGACGATCGGCGTCGGATCATCGATTCCGAGATATCTCTTCAGCCAATCCGCGGTCGCTCCGAGGTAGTTGAAATTGAACGCGAATACCTCGCTTGTCGCGCTGTCGCCGATGAGTATCAACTCGGCGGGATACGAAGGGTCGGTATGCGCGAAATGATAAGCGTGGCCAAGCTCGTGCAGGAAGGTGAGGTAATCGCTCATCCCTCCCATCGGGCGCGTGCAGACATACACCTCTTTTCCCATTTCCACGGGCGAGCAGAACGCCCTCGGACGTTTCTTCTCCCTCTCATCGACATCCAGCCTGACCGCCTCGACCTTCTCGACCGGCATTCCCATTTCCCCCAAGAATGCAGTCGCCTTCTCGACCATCCCCTCTTTCGGGAACAACTCGTCCCATGTCTCCGCCCTCATGAGATAGGCGATATCGCACTTGCGCGCCTGAGATATCGGATAACCAAGACGCTC
>CAYLVL010000272.1:0-4320 GCA_964387135.1 uncultured Planctomycetota bacterium | reverse complement strand
AGTGCTCGATCACGTTGACCGTCGCGGCGAAGGTGAGCGGAGTCGTGATAACCTCGTCGCCCGGTCCGATCCCGAGCACCTTCAGGGAAAGAAACAAGCCGGCCGTGCACGAGTTCAGCGCCACCGCGTGCTCCGAGCCGACGTATTCCCGAAAGCTTTCTTCGAACTCCTTCGCTCTGGGGCCGGTGGTAAGCCAGCCTGAGCGGATGGTTTCGGTCACGGCCGCTATTTCATCGTCCGACAGCCTGGGCTGGGAAAACGAAAGGAAATGGTCCCTTACCGGATTCCCACCCTCTAAAGCGGGCACATCCACACGTGACCGTGACATGACCATATAACGTGATTATACAATAATAGGAGAAGGTTTTCAGCAGAATACTGGATAAGAAGTGCAATTAAGTGTGAAAAAATCTCAAAAAGTCAACCAGGCAAAGTATAACATCAATGATCAAACTTGTACATCGCCTAGGTATTAACGGAAATACTTGTGCAGTTCTTAACCGCCTCGATTACGCTCTTCGAGTTCACTCCACGCATGCAGCTCAGGTGCCAGCAACTCTTGCGGTAACATCTAATGCAGTCGATGTCGACCTGGATCGGCTTAATGGCTCCTTGCCACGGTCCGCACCTTTTCGGATCGGTTGGACCGAAAATGCTCACTACCGGGACCCCAAGCGCATGCGCCATGTGCATCGGACCGCTATCGTTAGTTACCAAGACCTCACACCTTTCCAGAAGAGCTGCAAGCTCTTCGAGAGTCGTCTCCCCCGTGAGATCCAGAGCCCCGGTTTTCATGGCCGCCTTGACCGCGCTGGAGATCGACTTCTCCTTCTGGCTCCCGATAAGGACCGGCAGGAAGCCCATCTCCGCGATAGCATCCCCGACCTCTGCGAACCTTCCCGGCAGCCATCTCTTGGTGGGCCATGCGGCGTTGGGATTGATCCCGACTAACCTTCGCCCGTCCGCTTGCCCGGCAAGCTTCGCATCCATCGAAGCGGTGGCTTCAGGATCGACCTTGAGCTCCGTAGGAGTCTTATAGTCGATGTCAATCCCAAGGCATTTTTCGAGAAGCCTCAGGTGATTCCACGCTCGATGTCTCCTGAGCTGAAACGGAATCCCGGCGGTAAGAAGGAGCCCGCGTCCCTCATTGGTGAACCCGATCCTCTTCGGCACCCCGGCCATCTTCAGCATCAGCAGGGATCCGTGCCCCCGATGAAAGCAGACAGCCAGATCGTACCCCTCTTCCGCTACCCACTTCGCTTCACGTCGGAGTGCCGCCAGTCCGCCGCTCTTGATCTGAGTCGTGATGACCCGATCAATGCTGTCATTGCGCTCTATCATCGGCCTGCCGACCGCAGCGACAAGGATGTCGATGCTTGCTTGAGGGAACGCTCTCCTGAGATTCCTCAGCGCCGGCGTGGACATGAGGAGGTCCCCGATGTAGGCGAGGTCGACAACAAGGATTCTGGCGTCCGGCGGGATGTCTACAGGGGAAGCCATGATCGGTGCCAGATGAGAAGTATAGCCGCCAGCAGGAGGAAAGCCAGTGTTGAGATCAACTCGCGACTCCCGACAAGCCTTTCTCGATCCATCGTCGTCGGAATCCACGCAGAAGGCTTGATCGCCGGGAAAAATGCCGGGACAGATTTTCGATAGGCAGAATATGCATCCGGAAACAGCTTCAAGAGATACCTTTCCTCAAGGACTATCATCCTCCAGTAAATCGGGACAAGAACGACGATATACCCGAGGAGGATCCAGATCGACGATGCCAGAACGGCGAATCCCAGCCCCACAAGCGCGCTCCCGAGATAGAGTGGATTGCGCGTCAGGGAGTAGATGCCCTGTATGCAAAGCTCCCTGTCCTTGACCAGAGTACTGCTTGCGATAAGCCTGATAGCCGCTCCAATGATAATAAGCACAAGCCCGACGATTACCCGGACTGTCTGGGGATACGCGAAGATCACGGCACACAGCAGATAGACATATCCCGCCCACAGCCTGACTTTCGCCCATCTTCTGATCGACTGCCTGTCCGCGGCATGTGAAACCGACTCATCCGCCATGAAATGGAGTGTATGGCCCCTCCTGAAAACAGTCAACCCGACATAACTGCCTCAAATCGGCTTGACAAATGGTCGTCTCTAAGTAAGATAATTTTTTTAAATCACATTAGGTCCTGCCTCAGGATGGAAGCAGGGCTTTTTGTATATCTCCACGACAAGAGGCAGCGGTCATGAGTCCAGAGATAGGACTGGGTAAAGAGGGGTGCTACTCATACGGATTCGACGAGGTTGCGCTGGTGCCGTCTACCAGGACGATTGATCCTGCCGACGTCGATACATCGTTTGAGATCGGCGGCCACAAGTTCGAGGTGCCGATAATCGCGGCGGCGATGGACTCCTCGGTGGGTGTGGATACGGCTGCGGTATTTACGAAACTGGGCGGTCTGGCGGTACTGAACCTACTCGGGATCGCATGCCGCTATGATGACCCGTCTGAAGCCCTCGACAGAATCCGCTCGGCATCCAAAGCCGATGCAACAGCGGTAATTCAGGATGTCTACTCCCGGCCTTTGAGGGAGGAACTAGCGGCGAAACGGGTGAAGGAACTGAAGGACGCGGGGGCGCTGGCCGCGGCAAGCGTCACTCCCCAGTACGGCGCGACCATCGGCAAAGCCGCTGTGGAAGCGGGCCTCGAAATTCTCGTCATCCAGTCGACCGTCACCAGCAACGAGCATCAATCCTCCCGCGCCGAGCCTTTGAGAATCGACAAGCTCTGCGCGGAAGTCGATGTGCCCGTGATCGTCGGCAACTGCGTCGGCTACCAGGTCGCGCTCGATCTCATGCGCGCCGGGGCCGCGGGCATTCTTGTGGGGATCGGTCCGGGAGCCGCATGCACCACTCGCGGGGTTCTCGGCATAGGGGCCGGGCAGATAACCGCCACGGTGGATGTCGCCAAGGCGCGCGAGGATTATCAAAAGGAAAGCGGACGGTATGTCGCCGTAATAACCGACGGCGGGATGAGCAAGGGCGGCGAGGTGGTCAAGGCCCTGGCGGCGGGAGCGGACGCCGTTATGATCGGCACATCCTTCGCCCGTGCGAAGGAAAGCCCCGGTCGCGGCTACCACTGGGGAATGGCTACCGCCGATCCTCTCCTTCCGCGTGGCAGCAGGATCGAGGTTCCCGAGCTCGGAAGTCTGGAACAGATTATCCGCGGACCCGCGACCGGTCGCAACGACGGCAGCCTCAACCTGCTTGGAGCGATACGGACGGCGCAGGGTGTCCTCGGCTGCCCGACAATCCGCGATCTGCACTCAGTGGAGATGGTCGTCATGCCCGCCTTCGGGACCGAGGGCAAGAGTTTCCAGATCCAGCAGCAGGTCGGCATGGCCACTTAGCCGGGTTTCCATCAACTGCGCTGCGGTCTTTGATTCCCGATTCTGTGCACTATAATGAGCGGGTGAGAAACGTCTCTCCAGCGAGAGGAGGATTCTTCATGAATGCTTTGAGAAGCGTTTCGTTCGCAATCGCCGTTGTGCTCGTCGCGTCTTTCATTCTTTCTGCCCCCGCGTCGGGCGTGGAGAGCGTCATCTACGAGTACGACAGCGTGTATCACCACATCAGGGTCGTGCAGGAGGGATCGCAGAGGGCTCTCAGGTTCGACAACAACTACTACCAGTCGCTCGTGGACGTGAACAATCCGCTTGCCGGGCACTTCGACTATATCGAGCTCCTGTTCCAGTCGTTCCTGTTCAACCCCTACATCGAGGATGTCCTCGTGCTGGGGCTCGGCGGTGGGAGCGCGCCGAGGCTGATCCATCATTATCAGCCCGACCTGAACATACAGACGATCGAACTCGATCCGGCGGTCGTTGATGTCGCGGAGGAGTTCTTCTTCTTCGACTCGCGCGAGCTGCCCGTCACTGTATCGGACGCGCGAATGTACTTCCGAAGGTCAGGCGCAAAGTACGATCTGATCATTCAGGACACCTACACATCGAACGCCTACGGCACCTTCATCCCGTTCCATCTGGCTACGCTCGAATACTGGGAGCTTGTGAGGGATGCGCTGTCGGATGGCGGTGTGCTCGCGATCAATGTGATCGGGACGGTCTACGGCGGCGAGCCGAATCGCGTGATCACCTCGGTATATCGGACCATGCACGAAGTCTTTCCGCAGCTCTACATGTTCGCGGCGGAAGACAGTCGGAATGTTGTGATTATCGCTACGATGAACGGCGAGCGGCTTACGAGGTCGGACCTTCAGGCCCGGGCATCATCGCTCCTGGCCGCCAATCCGACCGGCTTTCCGCCCTCG
>CAYLVL010000271.1:0-4331 GCA_964387135.1 uncultured Planctomycetota bacterium | reverse complement strand
GCGCACTCCCTTACGGTCGTGCCTCGGATCGCGCACTCCCTTGCGGTCGTGCCTCGGATCGCGCACTCCCTTACGGTCGTGCCTCTGCATTGCGGCGAATCCGCGGCCATCATATTATTGGCGAGAGAAGGTTGGGGTGTTCTAATACACCAATATCGGGGAAGAATTGGCTTTTTCGGCTCATCCGAACCGGAGCCGGACCTCATCGCGATATTAAGGATGATTGGAGAAGATTAAGATGGGCTTCTGGGCGCAACTCAGGCGCTACTTCACTACGGGGCTTCTGGCGCTTCTGCCGATCGCGGCTGCGATATGGGTGATTGTCTGGCTGTTCCGGTGGGTGCAGAGCATTGCCTTAGGGCCATTCTTCAGAGCTGAATGGACGAGGCTCCTTTTCTCGCAGTTACCTGAAGGACTGCTGCCGTGGGTACAGGGGCTGGTCGGGCTGGTCGTGATTTTCTTCGCGCTTGCGGCTCTTGGAATGCTTACAAGGAATGTGGTGGGGCGGTGGTTTTTCGGGCTGGTGGAGAGATTCATGAAGAAGGTACCGCTGGCAAGCACGGTGTACACCTTTGTACAAGGTTTGATCGAGAACTTGGACGTAATTCAAGCCGGGTACTTCCAGAAAGTGGTCCTGATCGAGTATCCCCGCAAGGGTGTATGGAGTGTCGGGTTTGTCAGCAGGGAGCTCAGAGGTATGATCCAGGACTCCATTCCGGGCGAAAAAATGGCTGTATTCGTGCCCACAAGCCCCAATCCGACCAGCGGATTTGTGATTGTGACGGACGCTGCCGAAACCCTCCCGCTTGACATGTCTCCGGAACAGGCCCTAAAATTCATAATGTCCGGAGGGGTGTTGATGCCGGGCGCCAGCAAGGAAGCCGAGCCTGCATAGCGGTATGGGGCACGATCTAATGCCGGTCACCCGGTGGTAACCGGGTTTTTCTTATGCAGTCCAACGACAGATACGATCAAATTCTCTTTATTACCCCCTCAAATACCCTAAAGCGGTTGTATGCGTATCTCCGCAACCATGGCGGCGCCCTTACCGGCTCCCAGGCGGTCAAACGTGCCCTGTCATTAAAAGGCAAGCCCAAGGAGTTCTATGCGGAACTGGCCGAGGTCTTTTTCGGACAGAATCCCGAAGCGTTCGAGAAGCTTGGAAAAGACTCGTTTCGTCTCAGACCCCGTGAGGAGTTCAATCTACCCCTTGAGAAAGCGACCTTCGCGGTTCTGGACATCGAGACCACAGGCGGCAAGCCCCCGCACGAGCGGGTTACGGAGATCGCGATGCTCCGGCTCGATGGCAAGGGCAGAGAGCTCGCCAGGTTTTCCACCCTGGTCAATCCAAGGAAGAAGATTCCCCCATATGTGGTCAGGCATACCAGGATTTCGGACTCAATGGTCAGGGTGGCGCCGCCGATCGAGGATGTACTGCCGAAGATCCTGCATTTCCTTGAAGGGAACATCGTCGTGGTTCACGACTCATTCGCGGACATGCAGTTCCTCGATTACGATTGCGAGAGACTGTACGATGGCTTGATTTCTCTTCCTCTTTTGAACACGCAGCATCTGGCGGAGCGCTTCTGCCCGGAGCTGGGCGGTCTTGGCCTCAGTCGCATCGCGGACCATCTGGGCATCAAGATCGGGGAACGTCACAGGGCGCTTGCGGATGCGGAGCTTACGGCGCAGGTGCTCGCGCATTTTCTGCCCGGAATGAACGATCAGACCATCTACGACGTCTATCTTAACAACGCGCCAGAGGCAAGCCATATAAGGCCGGGGCCGGCGATCAACAACAACTGCGGAAACTCATGACGGGAGCGATGCTGTATTCCCCGTCAGCCGAACGATGGTGGCAAGAATGAGCAAGAGCGGCGTGAGAGCGCTTTTCCTGATTGCGATATGCCTGCCGGCCATCTCGTTGCTTGGTGGCTGCATAGAATACGGTACCAAGGGTTCGAGCGATTTCCCCGAGCATCTGATGGTGAATTTCACCGCCAACACCGCCGGATCGATCTTCCCGTGCGGCTGCCGCATTCCGTTGGGCGGCTTGTCCAGAAGAGGCGGGGTGCTCGCGCAGGAATCTCCCTACCCTCAACTGACCGTCGACGCAGGCAGCTTTGCCGGAACCAGCACCGGGTACGATCGGTTCGCGGCCGGATTCATCCTCCAGGCATGCGCGGAGATGGGATACCACGCGGTCAATCTCGGTGTCCGCGAGAGCACCCAGCCGGTCAGTCAGATCAGGGACTGGGATCGGATTTCCGGCGGCCTACTTGTCTCGGCCAACCTTCTCGACGATCAGGGGCTGCCGGTAACGCGAACGTACATTATCAGGGAGATCGGCGGCATCAAGGTCGGAATCACAGGAGCCACCGCTCCCGGCTACCGCCCTCCGGAAGTCGGTGAGATGCCGGAAGTAATCCCGCCTATCCCGCCGCTTGAGGAGGTTCAGACCACGTTCGAAGAAGAAGGCGTGCAGTTCTTCGTCCTTCTTGCCGATTTGAACGAGGCCGAGGTCGCATCGATCGTGAACGAGATTCCTGAGATCGACCTGGTAATCGCCGGTCAGGGATTCAATCCTGGAGAGCCGATGAGAACCTTCACGTTCGACTCGGGTGCGCGGATGGTCAAGATGGGCGGGTACGGGAAGTATGTCGGCAGGCTGCGACTCGATTTCGAGCCCGACGGCACGGTAATAGGCGAAGAAGCGATGCGGGTCGACCTCGATTCGACCGTACCCACTCTGTCATCCATCACGGAGATGCTGCTCGATTTCAAAACCGAGCTTGCCGCAAGGCGCGAGGAATTCCTGGGCGATCCCACCAACCCGTTCCAGCGGAATCAGTCGGCGCAGATGGTCGATGTGCTCACCGGCTATGCGGGCTACAGCTTCTGCGACTCCTGCCACCTGAGCTATCGTCTCGAGACTTCATTCATGAAGCACGAGATGGCGTGGAACGCGCTCGACAATGAGCATAGAACGGATCCGGCCTGCCTCCCCTGCCACACGACGGGATGGGGGGTGCCCACCGGCCTGGAGGATCCGTACCGCGACACTCACCTCAGGGGCGTGAGTTGCGAAGCGTGCCACGGTCCCGCGGCGGGCCACGTCAGGGAGAAGACGATTCTGAAGGAAGGGCTCGATCCGTCGATGATGCTTCCTTATGTCGATCCAACCGGCGTACCCTTCACTCGCGAAGTTCCCGAAGAGGTCTGCCTGCGTTGTCACACCGAGGAGTGGACTCCCGACTTCGACTACGAAACCTGGATCGATCGCGTGCGTCACACGGTCGAGCAGGAACGACCGGTGCAGGCAAACCCGATCACCGGCGAGCCGCTGAGAGAGCCGGACCTTCCGGAGGATATGGAAGTGCCGTCGGAGAACTGATTGACCCGGACGATCGCGATCGCCTAAGGTTGTCGACGCTGTGATATACTTGGGTGCCCGGAGAAATCCGGGCTGTGATTATGTCCGGATGAGGAAGGTTATGGAAGGTATCCGAAGCACAACCGTGCTGGGAGTCAGGCGGAACGGCGTTACGGCACTCGGCGCCGACGGTCAGGTGACCATCGGTGAGCAGGTCGTGAAGGACACCGCCCGCAAGATCCTCAGGCTGCACAACGACAAGGTCATTGTCGGCTTCGCAGGCGCGGTCGCCGACGCCCAGACGCTTGCCGAGAGATTCGAGGGCAAACTCGAGGAGTATCACGGCAACCTACCACGCGCCGCCGTCGAGCTGGCAAGGGAATGGAGAACGGACAAGTACCTGAGACGCCTGGAGAGCATGCTGCTTGCAGGCGATGCCGAGCATCTCCTGCTGATCTCGGGATCGGGAGAGGTGTTGCAGCCGGACGGGGATGTCGCCGCTATCGGCTCTGGCGGCGGCTACGCTCTCGCGGCCGCCCGCATTCTGTTGAAGCACACCGACATGGACGCTCCCACCATCGTGGACGAGGCGCTGCATGTCGCGGCGGGTATCTGCATCTACACCAACAACAGCATCACAGTGGAGACTCTCTCCTGAGCGAAGCAAACACTATGGCCGCAGAAACCCTGACACCCAAGGAAATCGTATCCGAGCTTGACCGATACATCATCGGGCAGGACAAGGCCAAGCGCGCGGTTGCGATCGCGCTCAGAAACCGCTACCGGCGAGCGCAGCTCCCGCAGGAGGTGGCGGAGGAGATCATCCCCCGCAACATACTGATGATAGGCCCGACCGGTGTCGGCAAGACCGAGATCGCCAGACGTCTCGCCTCGCTTACACAGGCGCCCTTCGTCAAAGTCGAGGCGACGAAATACACGGAGGTCGGGTACGTCGGCC
>CAYLVL010000270.1:0-4332 GCA_964387135.1 uncultured Planctomycetota bacterium | reverse complement strand
GAAAACCAGCACGATCATCCCCGCCGCGAGCGCAAGCGGCGTGTTCACCCCCGCGCACAGGATGATCAGCCCGAGGTTTCCGATCGTCGAGTAGGCAAGTACTTTCTTCGCGTTCGACTGGCTGAGTGCCATGATTGATGTTATCAGCAACACGAACCCACCGAACACCGCGACGATCAGGCTGAACGGCGTCGCCGCGAATGCAGGCGCCAGCCTCAGTATCAAGTACACCCCCGCCTTGACCATCGTGGATGAATGGAGCAGGGCGCTAACGGGGGTCGGGGCCACCATCGCTCCGAGAAGCCAGCTATGGAACGGCGGCTGCGCGGCCTTGGAGAACGCCGCCAGCCCCATCAGGAACACCGGGAGCAGGATCGCAACATCCCGGGTGTGCTCGGTCGCGATTGTCATCAGCGAGAGCGTATGGAACTTCGTGACGGCGAATATCAGTGCCACTACAAACGCCACGCCGCCGATTAGGTTCATCCATAACGCCCTTCTGGCGTTCGTGATCGCGATCGGCGTCATGTCGTGAAGGATCAGCTCGTAACAGATCAGCGTCGTGACTTCCCAGAAGAAGTACACCCACAGCAGGTTGTTCGACAGCACGAGCCCGTTCATCGCGCCGAGAAAGAAGATCATGTAGAACATGAATCTCTGCCGACGCGACTTACCAAGGTGCAGATGCTCCTCGTGCTCCGCCATGTACCTCGTGGCGTAGATGCATATCGCCGATCCGATAATCGAGATCACCAGCACCATGATTATGGCGAGCGGATCGGCTATGAACGTGGGCGATACCTCAGGATGAGGTCCCGACAACCACTCCAGCCACACGAACGGAATAATCTGGAGCACCGAAAGCGCTCCAATCACAAAACTTCTTGCATAGATACCGACATAAAGGAAAAAGAGGAGAAGGATCAGATCCAGGACCCCAATCACCGTGCCTATCGCGTGCGAACTGCCCAGGTCGAGCGTCACCGTGCCTTTGACAAGCAGCAGAATGGAAGTAACCGCCATCAATAAGGCGGTTATCCATACCCATGCTGCCCTTCCGCCGTGACCGGGCATAAGCCACGCTATGATCGCAGCGGCAAACGGAAATAATATTAGGAATCCCAACAGAAAGGAATCCGGCATCTCTTGACCCCTTGAAAAGTACCTGACCGGTTTCCTGAGTGCTGCAATGAAACCGGTCCGATGAAGTGTACCTGCTTAAAACGGCAATGTAAAGTACTTAGCGAAAAAAATCACAAGAAATATCAGAGATGTCACATAATGACACCCTGGTTAAACTTTAACCATATAAAACAATCCCCCACCCGCCATCCTGAAGCATTTCCACCCTGACAAAGTCGCTGATTATCGTTCGACTATCCTTAACGACTAAAGCACCAAATGAGTGAGTGCGGTAATGATGGTACACGAAAAAACCGGGCATGTGAAAAATATCACAATCATCCTGCTACAGCTCTGATTCACTGTCGGTTCCGCTTCCTTTCGCAAGAAGTATGTCCAGGACCGCTATGTCACTCGGCTTCACGCCGGATATCCTGGCCGCCTGACCAAGGGTACGCGGTCGAATCTTGGCAAGCTTCTCTCTTGATTCCCTGCTTATAGTGCCAATATCCTCGTACCCAAAGTCCTTTGGTATCTTTATCGACTCCGCTCTCGACAGCCTTTTCACCTCGCCCTGCTGCCTCGTAAGGTACCCCTTGTACTTGATTTCCGCCTCCACCGTCATCATCGTGTCCGTATCGAACACTCCATCCAGCAATCCCTTCTCTCTCAGTTCTTCCAGATGTACTCCCGGTACCTTCAGCCAGTCCGCGAGCGATCTCACCGGCGGCCCGCCCGCATCGTGCCCGAGCACCACATCCGACCTCGCCCTCGTCTCGCGAAGAATCCCGCCAAGCTCCTCGATGGCTTTCTCTCTCTCTCTGTACTTCCGCCATCGCTCGTCATCAACAAGCCCGATCTCGCGCCCCAGCGGAGTGAGCCTCCTGTCGGCATCGTCAAACCTCAAGAGAAGACGCCACTCCGCGCGACCGGTGAGCATTCTGTACGGATCGATCACACCCTTCGTTGCCAGATCGTCCGTCATTACTCCGATGTAGGCCTGATCCCTTCTCAGCACAACCGGCTCCTCTCCCCGAAGGAACCTCACTGCATTGACACCACTCAATAATCCAAGTCCGCCCGCTTCCTCGTATCCCGTCGTGCCGAGTATCTGCCCTGCCAGGAACAGGTTGGGGATCCCCTTCGATGCTCCCCATACAGTCGCAGAGAGCGGGTCTACGAAGTCGTACTCTATCGCGTACCCGTAACGCACCACCTTCGCGTTCTCCAGTCCGGGTACCGAGTGTATGTACGCCTCCTGCACATCCGCCGGGAGACTCGTCGACAGCCCCTGCAGGTAAATCTCATCGTACATGGGACCGCTCGACGCTTCCGGCTCCAGGAACACAGGATGGCTTATCTTGTCGGGGAACTTGCGGTACTTGTCCTCTATGCTCGGGCAGTATCTCGGTCCCACCCCGCTTATCTCGCCGGAGAAAAGCGCCGCCCGATGAAGATTCGACATGATTATGTCGTACGTCTCCTGGGTCGTGCGGGTGATGTAGCATGGCATCCGGGGAAGATCGTTCGGCGGAAGATCGAGGTAGCTGAAGCCGGGATGCTCCGGATCAGGCGGCTGCAACTCAAGGCTTGCGTAGTCAATGCTGTCGCGATGCACCCTCGGGACTGTCCCGGTTTTCAGTCTTGCAAGCGGCAGCCCAAGTTCTCTTAACGATTCGGACAGCTTCCTAGCGGGAGCTTCTCCTTCCCGACCTGCTTCGATCCTTTCCTCTCCACGGAAAATGATCCCACCAAGGAATGTTCCCGTCGACAGTATCAGCGCCCTGCACTCGAATACCCCCCCGTCCGCGAACCTGACCGCCCTCACATTGCCTCCCGACGCGATTACATCGGTGACCGTTCCCTCTTTGACTGTGATGTCCGGCTCATGGTCCAGAAGGTCCTGGTATATTTTCGCGAACAGCGGCTTGTCGCACTGCGCCCTGAGCGCGCGAACCGCCGGACCTTTCTTGGTGTTCAGCCACCTGACATGCAGGCTGGTTTTGTCGGTGACAATCGCTTGCGTGCCCCCAAGCGCGTCCGTCTCCCTGGTCAGGTGACCCTTCGCGGGTCCGCCGATCGACGGATTGCACGACATCCAGCCGATGCGGTCCCTTCTGATCGCAGTCACAAGCACCTTCGCACCGAGCTTCGCTGCCGCAAGCCCAGCCTCGCAGCCGGCATGCCCGCCCCCCACGATGATGATGTCGTACGTTTCCTTCACCGTCTTCTGACCACATGAAGGATAGACCGCTCCCTTCACGCAATCAAGCAGAGATCTTGAACCAACCTGATTCTCAGTATGGCCTCTGGGAAGCAGCTGCTCCCGCTATTTCTGCTGTGACGTCACCCTGTCCAGCCAGCCTATTACTTTCTTTTTCGTCTCGTCGTTCGCGGAATACCTTTCCGCAAGCTGATAGTATCGCTGACGATACCCCTCGCGCATGTGTTCGGGCAGCACCATGAGAAGCCACGACAGCCCGTGCTCCAGGATATTGAGTACTTCCGAGAACTCGCTCTCCTGGCTGTAGTGATCCATCATGAATTTGTAGTACGCCTTGAACTCCTCGGTGAATCCTCCCCCGTCGAACTGCGCCTCGTTCTCCACCCAGGCATCGAGCGGCGGCGCTTCATCCGCAGCAAGTTTGGCGACCTCCGACTCCGACAACTCCTTCACGCTGAACAGGCTCGGGAATCCGTAGATCTCTTCCTCACGCTTGATGACGAACCGACTCTCCGGATCACCGCTTGACATTGCCTGTATGAATTCCTCGTCTATCTCGTACAGCCCCGCCTTGCTAAGAATCTCGGCCAGTACCACATAGAACAACTTCCAGTTCCTCAAATGCGCTCCGCCCCCGGGATCCCTGTATACAAGGTAACCTTCCATCGTCTCCGGATGTTTCTGGCCCTCTACCTTGATGATTCCGATCTCCGCGTTTCCGGGAATCTCGTCCAGCTTCTTCCTCAGCACGACTGTCGGACCGTGCCCGGCAAGATAGAAACTGCCCGTGCCCATCAGACGGCATATCCCGACCGCCGCCCACATTCTCGAGTAGTAATTTGTCCATTCCGCCCATACCGGAAACTGCCCGGCTTTCAGGTACTCCGCGGCAAGAAACTCCTTCAGGCTCTTGAGCAGATAGCTGTCGCACTCGAACAGGAATGTTCCGTCGATCCAGTCCGTGCGCCAGAATCCGACTCCGATCT
>CAYLVL010000269.1:0-4334 GCA_964387135.1 uncultured Planctomycetota bacterium | reverse complement strand
CTGGCTTGACTGAACGGTATTCTCGGGAGACACATCCCTCGGCTGAATCACGCCTCGAATTGTCAATTCTGCGGTATCTTCAGCGATTGTGATCGCGCGCACGCCCTCGATGACGAAATTCCCGTTGGGGAGGATGTCTACGATCGTGGCGGTGATCTCCGTGGTAAACGCTCCGGTAGTCGACACTCTTCCCTCGCCCTGGAATTCCTCCGACGGAGTGAAGGTCAAATCCTCGATAGGCTGGATTTTCTCGGGGAAGTCGGCGATCCATTGAAGGAAGCCCTCGACGGTCAGCTCGCCGTCAGTGTTCAGGCTTTTTTCCGTCTCAGTGGTGGCACGGCTGGATGCCTGGGTCGATTCGGAAATGATGATTGTCACGAGATCGCCAAGCTGTGACGCGGTATCGTTCGTGATGAGATCGCAGCCGTCCTCGTCGAACAGGCTTGTCGCACCCGTCGGCGCTGTGAACGTCAATGCGGCTGCAAGAAGTAGTAGTGTCGCGATTCTGGTCATTCCACTCGTCCTCACCCGTCTGAATTCCTCGTCCCTTCAGAGAATATCTATCTCGGCCCTGGACGGGCCTGTTACTGTCGCAGTTATGATGGCGTCGGAGTCGGGATTTCTAATCCTTATCTCATCCCCGACCGCGCCTGAGTCCAGGGCGATGCCCTGCAGGGTCACCGATGCCGATCCGAGCACGACGGCAACAATTACTGTCTCGCCCCGTGAAACCATGGTGGGCGGCTCGAGCATGCCGTCGGTGAGGATACGTCCGATCTGGATGTTCATCCTCGCCGCCATGCCGACTATCTCGTCGATGGTTCCGTACATATCCCCGGAGGGCAGCGTCCTGACATCAACCGACGCTTCCTCGATGTCGGTCCGGGAGAGGATTTCTCCACGTTCGATGTCGCGCGCGGTCCTGAAAACGCTCACCGAAACCGACAGGCAGGGGCTGGGATCGAAGCGCATGTAGAGCTCGCCTGCGACATATACCTCAACCACTACCGCACCGATGTCCCTCAAGCCGTTTGGCACCCTCTCCAGCACCGCCTCTACCTCGATACGTCCGTCCCGGTATACGGTTATGTCGGCGGGGACGCTTTCGATCTCGACGGTGCATCCGGCGGAACTCCAGGGATCGCTCGTGAGGATGGTGTTGCGGGCGGCTTCGAGGAGCCATCCGGAGTTCAGGGTCTGCGAGTCGGTCGCATGCGCGGGACTGAGACCCGCAACGAGGAAGGTCGCGATAAGAACTGCTCCGACTCTCGATAAAGTGTTTGCTGACATGGCCTGGCTGAATTACACAAAAGATCCGGTTGTCCGCCGGTGCGGTTTGGAAGGAAGAGAGGGACGGGGAGGGGCGGTTTGACGACTTATGTACCCTGTTAGTTGGTGGCGTGGGCTGAAAGCCGTCGGGAGCGTTCCGTCCCGCCTTACCCCTTTGGCGGACCCCGGTTTTTTTCGCTGCCCGAGGATCAGTCTCATCGCCCTTGGCTTTCTAATACCGCCCTCCCCATCCATTGTTCCGGTTTTTATCTTTTCTCTTCTTCACCTCCCGCCTGAGTTTTGAAACCCTTTTCAGGATTAGCGTGCAAGGTTATTGGCGATGTTGAGGAGCTGATCGGCGACATCGACGGCGCGCGAGTTGGTCTCGAACGCGCGCTGAGCGATGATGAGATTCACGAGCTCCTCCACGATGGATACATTGCTTGCCTCGATGAAGCCCTGGGCGATCTGTCCGAAGCCCTCCTCGCCGGGAGTTCCCTCGATTGGATCGCCGGACGCGTCGGTCTGCCTGTATAAATTCTGCCCGATTGTTTCCAGCCCCGCAGGATTCTGGAAACGGACGAGAGAAATCTGCCCGACCTGCGTGAGAGTGGCATCGCTGCCGATCTGGACGCTCACCGTGCCGTCGCTCGCCACTTCGATACGTACGGCATTGGCGGGGATGGTGATGGGCGGCTCGATGAAGAGCCCGTCGGCGGTGACTACGTTTCCTTCGGAGTCAAGCTTGAAAGTGCCGTCACGGGTGTAGGCGATGGAGCCATCAGCCAGGGTAACCTGGAAAAAGCCGTCGCCGCTGATCATGAGGTCCAGCGCGTTGCCGGTGGACTGCGCGGCCCCGAGGAGGAAGATCTTCTGCGTGGCGATCGGTCGGACTCCGTGACCGACGCGAAGGCTGCTGGGGACCATGGAGCCGGTGAGTGTAGTCTGGCCGGCCCTTCGATAGGTCTGGTAGAGAAGGTCCTGGAAATTGAGCCTGTCCCGCTTGTAGCCGGGGGTGTTGGCGTTCGCGATGTTGTTCGCGATAACGTCGGTATTCATCTGCTGGGCCAGGAGGCCCGTTGCCGCCGTAAAAAGCGCTCGAATCATGCTGATCCCTTCTTCGTCCCCGCCGATGATTCGTCTAGATGCCTGCGGGGACGGTCAGGAGGTAGAGGCCGACCAGGAGAGCCCAGAAAAACAATTCTCCAAGCTCGTCCCGCAGACGTCGGATCTTCAACATCGGGCACCCCCTGTACGGCTTGATGTGCCGGACCACCCGTCATCCGCCTCCCGATGCAGCCGACCTGGTTGTGTGTTCAGGCTGCTGTTTTTCTAACCGGGCAGCCTGCCTAATTCGCCGCTCACGCGGGTCATGCTCTGATTAAACATATCGACCGCTCTCGCCGCAGCTTCATAGGCTCTTTGTGCTGCGATCAAATGAACGAGAGATTCGACCACGTTCACATTGCTGCCTTCGATCATTCCCTGCTCGACCGATGATTGCAGGGCGGGGTACGGACCGGGCTGGGTGGGATCGGCGATGCGGAAAAGCGTCTCGCCTTCCTTCTCGATGACGCTGAGGTCGGCGAACTCGACGATGCGCAGATTGCCGATCGGAAGACCGTCCTGGATGATCTCCCCGTTCTGGTTGATCCTGAATGGGGATGAGGAGAAAATGCGGACGGGCTGGTTGTTGATGCCGAGCACTGCCTGTCCGGACGGATTCACGATCCTGCCTTCGTCATCGAGACTGAAATTGCCCGCACGCGTGTATCTTTCGCCGCGCGGAGTCTCGATGACAAAAAATCCCGGGCCGTTGATGTAGAGGTCGAGAGGATTGCCGGTAGTTCTTGGTGTTCCGGGGGAGAAATCGATGAACTCAGATTCCGCCGCCGGTCCGCCGAGGTTCATTTCGCCTATCAGGGGAGGAATGTTCTCATACCGCACTATGTCCTCGGGCTCGGCTTCGATTCTGGCGAGGAGCATGTCGCCGAAGGAGCGCATGGCGAGACGGTCGCGCTTGAAGCCGTCGGTGGAGACGTTCGCGATGTTGTTCGCGGTCACGTCCACCTCGTGGGCGCGGTAACGCATTGCGTTCGCAGCAGCGTAAAGACCTCGCAACATGGCAATACACCAAGATGGGTAGAAGCATCCTACCCGGTTTTCTTATCGGCCGGTGGGATTGATGCTAAATGCTTTGAGGGATGAAATGCTTCAGAAAGAGCTTCCCTTCCTATCTCCTGTGCTTGCGCTTCTGCATCTCACGCTTTTCGTCCCAGGCCCCGGAGTAGATATCCTTCCTTGAGCGGTCATCGAATTTCTGTCCTTTCACCGTCTGCCAGTGGCGCCTGAGGCCGCTGGCGATGAGAACGTAGACTCCGAAAATGGGAAGCGACCAGATGTGAAGCGTGCCGATGATGATCCACCAGAAGTACATGTTGCCGTACATTCTGCCGGGGGTCTCGGCGAGAAACCTGGCGAGACCGAACCATGCGACGATGCCGAAGGTGGCGATCGCGAGCCAAACGCCCATGTCCATGTTGTCAGGGTTGTACTCCATCGCCTTGGTGTAGAGGTAGTAGATGGGATGGATGCGGATGATGTACCAGTAGACGAAATGTGCGATGGAGTCGTGCATGGGTGGGCCTTGGGCACATTGTACTACATCGGGGGAACCGGTGAGGACATCCGTTTTTCTTCCCCCCAGCCATTCGACAAGCTCATGGCAGGCAAGCGGGAGGGACGATTATCCCATTGCGAAAAATCCCCTTTGCAGGGGATTGAGTTCGTGTTTCGGTTGGCTGTCGGGAAACGATGTCTGGTCAGACTTCCTTTACCGGTTTGGCGAAGATCAGCCTGCCCGCGACGGTCTGGAGGATGCTCGTCACGGAGACCTGCACTTTGCTGCCGATGTAGCTGTCGCCGCCCTCAACCACAATCATCGTGCCGTCATCGAGGTAGGCCACGCCCTGACCGGACTCCTTCCCGTGCTTGATGATCTGCACCTTCAGATTCTCGCCGGGAAGGAAGATCGGCTTGAGCGCGTTCGCAAGCTCGTTGATGTT
>CAYLVL010000268.1:2642-4341 GCA_964387135.1 uncultured Planctomycetota bacterium | reverse complement strand
ATATCTCGGTTACGCGGAAGTTCGACACGAACCTTGTGTTTGAGCTGGGGAGGAGATACGGCTTCCAGGGGCGGATATTCTCGCATGCGATCGTGGTGTTTGGGAATCTGCTGGTTGATGGAGGGAGCGTGAAGGGATGGGCGTTTGTACCGCAGGAGGGAAACACGATGCTCTCGACGGTCGAGGCTTTCCTGCTGCAGGCGGGGAAAGCGGAGAACGAAGAGAGGAACAGCATTATGGAAGGGATGAGAGAGAAGCTTCTGAGGGAGGAATGGTAGGGGAGAACGGGGATCAAAGGGCTTGCTGGTGATGTGAGGCACCCACAGACCCGATCAGTGCAGGGAAAGTCGATGACAAGGGGCAGGTCTGTGAGCGGCATAGATAATTAATCTTTCTTTTTCTTCTTTGTGTCTTTGTGCCTTTGTGGTTCTAATCTTGTACACTGATAAACACAGGCACCAATGCCCGATCAGAGAATCACATACTTCGCTTACGGCTCCAACATGAGCCCGATCCAGATGACGGAGGAGCGATGCCCGGGATCGGAGCCTATCGGTATCGGCAAGCTGCGAGGGTACCGCTTAGTCATTAACAGGAACGGGGTTGCGACAATCGTCCCGGAGGAAAACGGGGAAGTGATCGGCATCCTCTGGTCGATAACCGACCAGCACGAGCGCACTCTTGATGGCAAGGAGGGAGTAGCGACCGGCTACTACACCAGGCACTGGGTCATCATAGAGAAACAGAGCGGCGGGGAAGTCAAGGCGCTTGTCTATATCGCCGCGGAGTCAGAGCCCGGACACCCTAGAGAGGGCTACCTCGAAAAGATACTCTACGGCGCCGAGCACTTCGGCCTGCCGGAAGAATACATCCGCGAGCTCAAATCGTGGAAGGCAACGTGACGGAGTAAACGTTCCCCTGCTCTTTTCTTCTTCGTGCCTTCGTGCCTTCGTGGTTCTAATCAGTAAACTCCCAAATCTCTTCCCGAAACAATTTCCCCGTCGTAACCTTCCCGAATCTCACCCAGCAGTTCCTCTTCAGTTACTCCATTGAGAAGCTGATGATACAGCAGCAGCAATCCGGGATTCGCCGCCGACGCGATTCGGGCAAGCTCGGTCGAGGATGTATGAACAGCCGAGTGGTACTTCTGCCACTCGGGAGGATAACGCTTGAATCCGGCTGACGAATAGACCTCGTGGATGAGGACGTCCGCTCCCCGATAGAATTGGACAAGTTCCTCCGCAGGAGCGGTGTCGCCGGAGATCGCGATCGTCCTGTCGGGCGTGCGGAACTTGTAGCCGAATGCTTTCAGGGAGCCGTGATTCACCGGAAAAGTCTCGACGCTGACATTCTCGTCCTCGTACACTACGCCCGCCTTTATCTCATGCGCGATAACTTTGCAGCCCCGCTCGTTGGACGGTTGCAGGCCATCAATCCGCTCGCGAATATCCGCCTCGTAAGCCGACAGGATATGCTGGGTCATCTTCCGTAGGCCGTGCGGTCCCCAGACCTCCAGCGGCTCGTCGCGCCCAAGCACCCACGGAGTCAGGATCAGGTCAGGATAGCCTGCGGTATGATCTGAATGAAGATGGGTCAGGAAGGCTCGCGTGAGGTTATGGAAGGCAAGCTCCTTGATGCCGGACTGGAATGCAGCGTTCGCCCGCCGCGCCACCCCGGGTCCGAAATCGACGATGTAGGG
>CAYLVL010000268.1:0-2632 GCA_964387135.1 uncultured Planctomycetota bacterium | reverse complement strand
ATGTAGGGCATATCCCCGGCAACAACGGCCACGGAAGGCCCTGATCGCTCAGGCTCCGCGTTAGGTGTCCCGGTTCCGAGCAGAACGATTCTGGAGATCATTCGATTCTCCTTGAAGTTGGAAGGCATCTCAATTGTAGAATGTCAGGATTGCAGTGCAAGCGAGCTGTCACAGACCCATCTTGATTGCCAGACCGCACATCACTATCGCGATTCCCGCGATCGCGTGCGTGTAGCGCTCAAGAGACGGCACCTTCTTCAATCCGTAGAAACACGCGACTACCATGACGGTCATAGTACCGATCGTCGCAATCGAGAACACCAGCGCGACCGCTGCAACCCCTGCCCAGTGCCCTTTGGCGGCGGGGTACATCAGCTGCGGGATCAGCGGCTCGCACGGCCCGAGCACGAAAATCGTGAAAAGCGACCATGTGGTCAGTTGCGACACGTTTATCCCGCCACCCGGATGGGAGTGCTCATGCCCGCCCTCATGGAGATGCTCGTGCACTTCGACCCCCGCGCCTTCGGGCATGTGAAGATGGGTGTGAGGCTTGCTGCGAATCGCCTGGCGGATACCCCATGCGGTGTAGGCGATGCCGAATCCCAGGAGGAGCCATCCGGCGATGTCGCCCCTGAACGACTCGAACGTCTCAAGACTGCTCACCGCCAGTCCGAGAAGAATGCCAAGGATTCCGAGAACGACCGAGCTCCCGACGTGCCCGATGCCGCATAGAATAGTGATCAGGATGGTCTTCGGAAGGCTCCACTGTCCCGCACGCGACATCGCGATGAACGGGATGTAGTGATCGGGACCGAGAAGAGTGTGTGTTACTCCGATGAACAAAGCGAGACTCAGAAGTGCGTAGAGAGTGGATTGATCCATGACTGCAAAATTTCTTCCTGGTTGAGCCGTTAAAATTCCCGGCATTCTACACCCGCGTGGCAGAGCATTTCAATGGAGCACGACGTTTGACAAGCAGTGTGCATGCCTCGTGACACAAAAAGCCCCTCGATCTCCTGACCGAAGGGCTTGGTGTTCGGGCTGGTGGAGCGTATCGGACTCGAACCGACAACCCCCAGCTTGCAAAGCTGGTGCTCTCCCATTGAGCTAACGCCCCATGAGGCCCGGCAGGTTGGAAAACCTGTCCCACGTGTCATCAGCGGGCTCGCAGCCTGCCTGGTTACATTCTACGTTCACATTATCTTTCGGTCAATGCCCCGACCGATTGACAATCGCTCCTTCCTTTGAGCGACTACTCCGGACGGCGCACCGAGAATACCGGCGAGGTCGTGCTCCCGATGACTTTCCGCTCCTCGTCCATGATTTCGATATTCGCGAAGTAATCTACGAAATCGCTTGACACGGGAAACGCGTCGTACGGAATAAACAGCGCGAAGTCGGTGAAAATCGTGTCTGTGTAATACGGCACGAAGTTCTGCTGGATGGTCAGGTTGCCGGCAGGAGTCCTGTAGAGCGGATCGGCGACATGGCATTCCACCGGTGTGCCGTCCGAGGCATAATGGAGATACACCGCAAGGCGGCCCATGAAAGAACGCATGTGGTCTATCTCGAACCTCACGTGTATCTCCAATCCCTCATAGCCGCCCGACTTCACATTGTGCTCCAGCCAGACCTCTTCGATTGAGGTCATGGGCGTGAGAAATATCTCCGGCAGGTCCACCGTTCGGAAGAAGACGCTGATGCTGTCGTTCGCGTACTCCATGGTGGAATAACTGTCGTCCTCGTGGACGGTTCCCCACATGATGGTATCGGTGGCGATATTGCTCGACGGCTCCTCTACGATGATCCTGAACACCACCCTGTCAAACTCGTGCGTCCGCCAGTCGTACACGCCGAGATTCCGAAACGCCACCTCGTCGCCGTTCGCCCATAACTCATCACCCGTCGGTCCGGGGAGCTCGTAGCGGGCTATCTCGTGCGATCGGTTCCACCTGTCCTCCTGCATCAATTCGACGTTCTCGTATGGCTCGGGCTCGTACATGATCAGCCAGAGTCGGGCATTCGGGTAATCCGAACCCGATCTTGTGACCGCGTTGTCCTTCACCCAGATGTAATCAATGCTCAGCGTTCGCACGCCCATGTCGATGAACCTCGCGTCATCACGGGCGTCGAATACCGCCGGAAGGCCGGTTGCCTGTTCACCGGACATGAGGATTGTCGAGATTACGAAGAACAGCGATATGGCGTGTTTTCGAGTCATCGGCTTGTGCTCCGTTCAGAGCGAGGCGTGGCCGCCCGGCTGGTTGTCAGGCGGCCGGGTGACTTTATCCATCATTATAGTCCATAATGAGCGACGCATCGGATACACGTGGATTCGGGATTCGATATGGCTTGATTGAGGGGCAAGGTTTTGTGTGATATCATTTGCCTCCCCCGGGGAAGAGCCGGGGATTTTGGTAATGTCGAATGAGATGCCCATAGCTGTCGACGCGATGGGGGGGGATTTTGCACCCGAACAGGCCATTCTGGGGGCTGTAGAAAGCGGCGTGCCTGTGCTCTTGTGCGGTCGCAAGCCGGAGATCGAGCCGATCCTTGCGGAAACTGGAGCAGGCGACAGAGTCGGTGTCGTTCACTGCGAGCAGGTTATCGGGATGGAGGAGCATCCGGTATC
>CAYLVL010000267.1:0-4361 GCA_964387135.1 uncultured Planctomycetota bacterium | reverse complement strand
ACGAGGACGGTGATTCGGACATTGTCGCATGGCACTGGGATTTTTCGTACGATGAAGGCGACGGATTTCAGATCGACTCGGACGAAGGGGATCCTGCATGGCAGTTTTCCGAGGAGGGTGTTTACCGGGTTCAGCATCGGGTGCGGGACAAGGCGGGCGCGAGCGACATGCTCGATGAGCCGATCGAGATCACGGTCGAATACCAGGGCTGGGGTCGAAGGTGGGGAAGCGCCGCGTCGGATCAATGCGAAGGCGTTACGGTGAGTGGGGAAGGCTGTTCCTGGATTGTGGGAACAACCGAGGGCACTATCGATCTGGACCAGGGCAGCGGGACAGTGAATTACACAAGTCAGGGAGGCTCGGATTTTTTCGTCGTCAAGACGGACGCTGAGGGCGATTATGTCTGGGGCTACGGATGGGGAGCGGGGGACGACGATCTGGGCAATGGAATATGTCTGAACAGACAGGGCGACGTGTACGTGACCGGCGCGTTTGTCGACACGGTTGACTTCGATCCCGGTGGCGGAACGGAAGAAAGGACATCGAACGGGTCGAAAGAAGACGCTTTCGTGATGAAACTCAGCGCAAGCGGCACCCTCATGGACGTCTGGACCTGGGGCGGCACATCGTGGGACGGCGGGGAGGCGATATGCACGGACTCGATGGGCAATGTCTATGTCGGCGGCTATTTCTACGGCGTTGTCGACTTCGATCCCGGCACCGGAGTCGCAGAGGAAACGTCGCACGGCGGATCGGACGCTTTCATTGCGAAATACGATCAATCGGGTGCTTTCCAGTGGGTAAGGACTTTCGGCGGGATGGAGAATGACTGGGCGCTTGATATCGACATCGACGATCTCGACAACATCCTTGTGGCGGGATATTTCCAGAACACGGTTGATTTTGATCCCACTCCGGAAGTCGACGAGCGGACATCACACGGGGAATGGGACGCATACGTCTGCTCGTATGACTCACTCGGCACATACGGATGGGTCGCCGCATGGGGGGGTAGCGGCATGGACAAGGTCAACGCTGTGGGAGCGGACGGGGCGGGCAATGTAAATGCCGCGGGAAGTTTCACCGGCAGCGTCGATTTTGATCCCGGCTCTGGAGTCGATAACCATACGGCACAGGGCAATTACACTGATGCTTTTCTATGCAGCTATGATCCGGCCGGGGCTTTCAAGTGGGCCCGGACATGGGGAGCCGGGGACGCGGCTGATTGTGTCAAGGCCATTTTTGTCGAAGGCATGGGCTCGGTGTTCTCCAATATCTTCGTCGCGGGTCAGTTTTTCGGCACGGTGGACTTCGATCCGGAATCGGGAACCGACGAGCACACGTCTGTCGGTCTGACCGACGCGTTCCTGAGTCTGTATGCCGATTCCGGGGAATACAGATGGACCAGGACATGGGGCGGGGATGGCGTGGACATGTGCACGGGAGTTGCCCTGGATACTGGCCAGAACATCTATGTCGCGGGGCATTACACTTCCACAATCGACCTCGATCCCGGCGCGGGGACCGCGATGTTCGCGTCGGCGGGCAGCTATGACGTTTTCCTGTCCAGGCTTTGCAGGGACGGCCTGTGGTAGATCGGCCAACACGGTTTTTTTCGGTTGCATCGTACCCGTTGCGGCTTTAGAATCGGCTCATTGCCTTGCCCTGATGAGCGGTGCATGGAAGAAAGCCGCAATAGCCTGCGCGTTGCTTCTCATCGCGGCGGTTATTGTATGGCTGGCGACGGGCCATGGAGTCCCCACAAGCGAACCGGTCAAGGCAGAGAGCGACATTCTCGCGGATGAGAATCCGGTCGGGCCGGGTCCACAGATAACCCGGGTCACAATCGCAGCGGTCGGCGATGTGCTCATGCACATCCCGATAATCAACTCCGTTCACGATCCGGAGAGCGACTCGTACGCGTTCAACGAGGTCTTCCAGCCAGTAGAGCCATACGTCTCGTGGCCGGACTACTCCATCGGCAACCTCGAGACGAGAATGGCCGGCTCGATCGTGGGTTACCGGGGGTATCCGAGATTCAACACGCCTTCGGACCTCGCAGGGCATCTCAGCGAATGCGGATTCGACCTTGTGGCGACCGCCAACAATCACTGTCTCGACTGGGGATGGGCAGGGGTAGTGAATACCATCAGCTACCTCGACGAAGCCGGCCTGGACAGGATCGGCACTTTCTCAAGCGCCGAGGAGAGGATGGAGCCGTTCATCATCGATCTGAAGGGAATCAGAGTCGCGTTCCTCAACTACACCGAGAGCACGAACGGATTGACGATCCAGGCCGACTACCAGTTCTGCTACAACAGCCTTGATGCCGAGGTGGTCATCGGGGAAGCGTCGCATGCAAGAGAAATCGGGGCGGAGTTCATCATCGCCGTGCTGCATTTCGGAAACGAGTACCGGCGAGACCCGTCCGAGTCGCAGCGTGAAATCGCCCGGCAGCTTTGCGAGGGTGGCGTGGACGCGGTCATCGGATCGCACCCGCACGTTGTTCAACCGATCGAGATTCTTGAAGTCGATCGTCAGGGCGAGCCTGTCGAATGTCTTGTCGCGTACTCACTCGGAAATTTCATCTCGTGCCAGCGGGACAGGTATCGGGACAGCGGGATAATTCTGTACGTCGAGCTTGAGAAGTTCGAAGACAGCGTGTCCATCGCAAGCGTTGAGTATCTGCCGGTATGGGTGCAGAAGGCATATGTCGGGGGGCGCTCAAGATACCGTGTGCTGCCGGTGCATCCGGAGATAGGGGTGGAAAGCGATATTCCGCTAACATCGGCTGATCAAACCCGCATGCAGCAGGTGTGGGATGAACTTGCCGAGCACCTGGCGAGCGATGATGAACGAGTCGGTCCGTGGGATGGGGACATGCTGACCGAGTACCCGTCGCACGACCGGCATCTGTGAGAGGACCAGCCCTTCCCCGTCTTTCAAATCCTCAATCGCTTACGGTCAAGAACAGGTTCCAATGGCTATATTCGGTACCGGGCTCGACACGGGTGTCGACATGCACCGCGTAGACCGTACCGTCCGTCTTCACGTCGAAGGACAGGGCGCCGAGGAGATAGCTGTCGTACGTGTCGGTGAATACGGCCACTGGCATCTCCCATGCGTCGCCGCCGTCGCACGACCTCGATAGCGCAAGCGTGTCATTATCGAACCGATAGTACACGTAGACATTGCCCCACGGCGTGACCTCGAGGCGGGGATCGATATAGGAGCTGTTCATGTAACCCTGTGTGGTCGGGATTTCCTGCTCCGCGATGAACGTGGCACCGCCGTCCTCGGATCGCGCGTAGTATGGCTCCCAGGTGTTCGGCGGATTGCTGCCGCCATATATTCCGTCGTTCCTCCGGTCTACCCAGGCGACGTGGATTGTACCGTCGTCGTGGACGCCGACCGCCGGATTGATCTGCTCGATATCAACCACGGGCGGATTGATCATCACGTCGGTGCCGAACGGAGTTGATGCGGCTCGTGTGTCGCAATAGACATCGAGGCTTGTGAGGGGGGGATCGGTAAGGTGGCGCCGGTCCGTCCACACTACGGCCACGGTACCGTCCGGAGCGACATCGAAGTCATAAGAGGAGGCGTCATTCTGAAGCTCGTACGGGCTCTCGTCGACACTCTCGGCGGGCTGCCAGGTCGCGCCCAGATCGTCTGAATAGGAGTAGTAGATGTGCTGCTGGAGGAAGACTCGCCTGTCCATCCAGACCGCGTGGAGCCTTCCGGTTGAGTCGGTCCCAAGAAGAATTCCCCTCATCTCGTTGTTGGGCTGGAGCGGCGCGGTCTCGAAATCGTAGAGATTGACCTCGGGGCTCCATGAATCGCCGTCATCCGCTGATGTGCTTATCAGCGGTTCGGGAACGCCTGACTGGTAATCAGCCCACGCGCAGTAGAGGTTGCCGTCATCGTCTCTTGCCAGTGATGGTGTGCACCGACTGCACGCGATCTCTGTCAGGTTCACCTGGACGGGGAGATCGAACGACAGTCCCCCATCGGGTGAATGACGACAGTATATCGTCTGGGCGTTGTCGGGTCCCTCGCTGTAGACGATCCACACGCTGAGGCCGTCAACAACTACCGATTTTCTCCAGGTTCTGACGATGTTGAATTCCGGCACGTCAACCTGCGTTTCATAACCAAAAACCAGAGTGTCGCCGCAGGGGTCCTGCACGAGGTTGTTGTATATATCGTAATAGACCATCTGCTCGCTGTTCTGAGTGAGGATGCGGATGTAGTAGATGCCTTCGGTGAGCATTAAAGGCCCGATGTCGATTGACGCCCGACCGCCCGATACCGGTTCCTCCGCCAGCTTCGTCTGCGAGTTGTCGTAGACGGCAAGGAAC
>CAYLVL010000266.1:0-4371 GCA_964387135.1 uncultured Planctomycetota bacterium | reverse complement strand
GATTCATGCTCGGCAGCGCTTTAATCGTCTACATGACCGGGAGCCGTTACTTCGATCGCAGGGCGGGGCTGATCGGAGCGGCGATTTTCCTCCTCATGCCGGAAGTTTTCCGGAACAGCCAGGCGGGATATGTGGAGCACGCGCTGGTTTTCTTCACGATGCTCTCGATGTACGGATTCCTGAGGTGGTACGAGACACGCCGGACAGGCTGGCTGGTATTGCTTGGGGCTGCATGCGGGCTTTCATGCGGAGTGAAATACCTGGGGCTTGTGAGCTCGCTGTTCATGCTGATCCTCGTGGCGATAGCATGGTTCTTCCCGATGCCGAAATGGGAAATCGATGAAATCCACGAGAGGATGCCCGCTCCGTCCGAACCCGAGGAGGATGAGACACGCGGGAAGAAACGCAGGAAGCCAAAGAAGATCAAAGCCGAGCGCAGGGATCGAAAGAACAAAAAGCCAAGGAAAAAACGTACCAAAGTCAAGGAATCCTCTTCTGAACCGAACGACACCCAGCCGGCCAACAGCAACCCGCAACCGGGTATGGAAGGGGAAGATGCGGATCGGGAGCCCGGTCGGATAGCCGGCCTGATACGGGTGCTCGGCATCGCGCTTCTCTGGATGGTTATACTCGGATGCGCCTGGTACGTACGGAACATTGTCCTGTTCGGGAACCCGTTCTTTCCGTTCATGGAGAGCATTTTCGGAGGGCTGGGGCTGGGCACTCTGAACGACATCCGGGGCGAGCTCGCGGTCAACCACTCCCAGATGCTGAAGTACTTCCATATCGACCTTAAACCCTACAGCCTGATAGCCCTGCCGTGGAACAGCACTTTCTATAACGAGCATCCAAGTTCCTTCTTCGCGCCCTCGACCGTTGGACCGTTCCTGCTGGCGTTGACGCCTACGGTGTTTTTCGTCCGCAAATGGCGAAGGGCGGGATTGATGCTCATCGTCGCGCTGGTGCTGTTCTACGGTTACTGGTTCTTCATCGAGGGCATTCTCTACCAGCGATACCTGATCAGCATGTTCCCGGTGCACTGCCTGATCGCGGCGTGGGGTGTGAGCGATGTCTTCAATCTGAGGATGTTCGACCGGACGAATCGCGCGCACATGGCGTGGGTCATGCTGATCGTTGCCTTCGGACTCATGTTCTTCGTGAAAACCACCACGAAGGGCGCGTGGACAGGGCGGAATCTCGCGTTTGCGGATGAGGAGGCCAGAGACAACTATCTCGCCAGAAAGATCACGGGCTGGGCGATCATTGACGCGATCAATGACCATATCGCGCGGGGCGGTCCGATGTTCAACGAGGACACGAGGATTTACGGTGTCGCGGTTGAGAACAGGCGGTATTATTTCGACTGCAAGCTTATCGGCGATCCCTGGACGTACGCGAATTACTTCGAGTTCATGGAGCACGCCGGCACGGGCAAGGAGTTGTATGAATGGCTCAAGAGCCATGATATCGACTATCTCCTCTTCAGCGGCAACGGCGCGACCGCGATGTCATACGTGCTGGACCTCCAGCTCCCGAGGGACGAGACATTCGATGAGTACTTCGAGGAGCTCGCGACATGGGAGGATTACCAGTTGTTCAATCTTCTCGAGCCCGGGGAAATGCGAACCGGCCCGATAACCGGCGAACCACCGGCCGAAGAAGAAGTATTGGAGCCCGCGCTTGTTGAAGAGGACGAAATGGCGGAAGTGTTCGAAGCACCATGATGCCCGAGACCCCGGGCTTCTGAATAGATAAGTTCCCGCGTCGCCTGGTTTACAATTCCTTCCGTTTCAACCCGGGATTCCGCATGCAGGCCGAGCAATCCAACACCACAAGGCGCTGGATCCAGATACAGGTGATTATCTGGGCTGCCTTCGTCATCCTCCTGTATTACATCCACGACAACAACTGGCTGGAAGATTTTCGCAGGGAGCTTCCCTACATCGCGGAGATGCTCTGGGCGCATGCAGGCACGAAGGTGGTCTGGGCGCTTTGCTTCACGGCACTCGGCTACGGCATGGGCAAGGCTGTACTCAGGATCGCGCGCCTGTCATCCGCTATCGAGACAATCGAGGACGACATCACGTTCTCGATCGCGACCGGCTGGGGGCTTCTCGGCATCGGGGCATTCCTGCTCGGAGTGATTGGGCTTCTGCACTGGTGGCTTCACCTTGGCATCGGCATCGCGCTGTTCGCGCTCACGCTCCCGAACCTGCTCGGCCTGTTCAGGCGTCTCAGACAGGCGTCGAGGGGAGAGAAACCGGGAGGTATCGAGGCCCTTCTGCTTCTGACCATAGTAACCATCGCGATTTGGGGCCTCGGAGTCTGCTTCCAGCCGGAGTATGGTCCGAACGCGTACTCGATGTACCTCGGTGCACCGCACATCTACCTGTCCGAGGGACGCATCTCGTTTCATCCCGAGATCAGCTTCAACAGCTCGCCGCAGACGGTGGAGATGTGGTTCATGGAATCGCTGATGCTGATTCCGGAAGGCGCGGGCACCTTCCTGATGGCCGTATGCCGCCTTCTTGCCGCGCTGGTGGTGTTCTCAATGACCAGGAGGTTCTTCGGGAGAGGATCGGCAGTGGTGGCGGCCGCGATATATCTGCTCACGTACGAGGTCTACCGGCTCTCGACGATGAGCTACATCGATCACGGCCTCAATCTCATGCTGCTGCTGGGAATCTACGCGACTCTTATCTACCTTGAGAAACCATCACGGAATCACGCGATACTCGCGGGCCTGATGTTCGGGTTCGCGTGCGGGATAAGCTACCTCGCGCTCGTGAGCCTTCTGATTGTCGCCATAATCGCGGTTGCGTTCGCGCTTTGGTTCAAACACGATTTGCGGGCCTTCACCTCTCACTTCGGTCCGGCGGCGGTGATTCTGATCGTCATCTGCTCGCCGTGGTATGTACGCAATCTCAGCCTGTTCCACAATCCGTTCTTTCCGTTCTTCACGCATGTCTTCCCGACGGCGAGCGGTCCATACGCTCCCATTGCGGGCGACCTCGCGGTCAATCACCGGGAAATGCTCCGCGCGTTCGCTCCTGAAACCGGCGAGAGCGTGTGGAGGTTCCTGACGCTCCCGATGAGCATCGCGTTCAGGCGATTCAGCGCAACCGATCCGAATGCCGGAGCGATCGGGCCCTGGACGGTAATCGCGCTGCCGTTCGCCCTTCTGCTGAAACGTTTTCCGAGAATCCTCTGGCCGATGGCCGCGTTTGTCGTTCTTTCGTTTGCGTGGTGGTGGTTTGTCGAGGGAGTGCTTGTGTTCCGATACATCCTGCCTGTGTTCGCGCTGACCGCCGCGATCTCGGGTTACATCGTGTGGGAAGGTCTCGGACTAGAGCGATTCAGTCTCAAGACGCCAATTGCATGGGCTGCCGCCGCGATTCTCTTCGCCGTGCTGGTCGGTTTCTTCGCAGGTCCCGGAACACCGTCTGAGATCAGGGGAAGAATGCACTTCCTGCCCGCCGTGCGCAACAGGTTCACCGCGAGGTTCTTCCCGATCGTCCCGACAATCCGGGAGCTCAACCGAACCTTCAGAGACGAGGGGATCCTGGACGAGGTTCGTGTTTACGGCTTCGACGGGGAGCAGTATCGCTGGTTTGCTGATTTTACGATTGTGGGCAGCAGGTTCGGTTACGCGGACTACTATGACTACCTCGCGCACTACCGGACTGCGGAGGAACTGCACGAATGGCTGCGGGAATACGATGTCGACTACCTGTTCATCAATTCGACGGGAGCGTCGCTTCTGGCCGAGGAACTGAACCGACAGGCGATCCCCCGATGGCTGGAGGACTGGGAGGAGTACTTCGAAAGGGTGCCCAACGAACAGTCGGTGCATGTATACCGGCTGAAGTGAAAGACAGATGAAGGAGATTGCGGAAACACTGAACCGCAGACGTCGCGAGATCACCATGCTCGCGATCCTGTTCGGCATCTGGGTGTTCTCCCAGTACTTCTTCCAGCATGTGCACGACGAAGCGTACGGATTTGCGACGGCAGTGGAGTACGTCGGCGGATTCATGCGCTACATGGTGGCTCCGTGGCTCGTTACGGCGATTCTCGTGCTGTGCGGCTACATCGTCGGAAGAGCGTTTCTAAGGCTCGTCGCGCGCGGAGTCCGATTCGACGGCGATCTTGTCGAGAGCATCTGGTGCATCGCGATCGGCCTGGGACTGATCTCGATAGCCACATTCCTCATCGGTGCGGTGAAGCTTCTTTACCCGTGGTTGTTCGGACTGCTTGCCGTCGGAGTAATCGCGACGGGTTACAGGCATCTGATCCACCTCTTCCGGACCGCGCGAAAGGGAATCAGGCCGCTCGACTGGTACCTGCTCGACTGGTTTCTCTTCCTCCTCG
>CAYLVL010000265.1:0-4375 GCA_964387135.1 uncultured Planctomycetota bacterium | reverse complement strand
GTTGTTCTCCCAGAGAATCGTGACATTGGTTCCATCCTCCGGATCGCTCGCGAAGCTCAGCGTGTAGATGTGCGACATGTCCTGCAACACATAATCCGGCCCGCTGATCTCGCCGACATTCGGCGGCTGGTTCTGCGGAATGAAGGAGGATATCTCCGCCTCGTAGAGCGCATGCGCTGCTAGTGGTGCATCGTCAGGATAGTCAAAACCGCTGATTCCGGGAATATCCGGCGCGTATGTCTCCGGGTGAGCGCACAAAGCCCTGATAAACAGTTCCTGTCCGACAACACTTGTAGGCGTGACTCCGCCTATGTTCACCGGGAAGATGCGGGAGTACAAACTCGATCCTGCCTGGGCCAGAGCTGCACCGACGAAGTAAACGCCCTCAAACAGCGTGGGAGACTCGACCTCAACACCGATAACTTCCTGGATCGTTCCGGAAATCTCACCGAATCCCCAGTCGAAGACCTCCACGTTGAGCTTCAGATCGCCGCCATAGGAGTTCTCGTTTTCATAGTAAGCCGTCGAGCCGTTGTCCGTGACATCAATCCGGAACGCCTCCGGCATGTTGGCCGACATCTCGAACGATTCCACCGGGTATGTCGGATCATCGTCCGTGAAGGGCGGAAGCCAGCTCGCCATGATCGCATAATTGAACTCGAAGCTCGGCAGCCCGCCGATAACCGCAAACTGGATTTCGTAACGTCGGGTATTGACGCCGGGGTCAACCCCGAACGTGCCCCTCTGGCTCAGGTCAAGCCCGCCAATCGGTTCTTCGGGTTCCAGATCATCCGCGAAGTACTTGTATCCGTTGACTGTGCCGGTCGCGAAGTAGTCGGGACGCGACAGCTTCCCGATCGTATACCCGAAGACGGTGCCGTACGTGGTGAACTCCGTCGGATTCCACCATCGGGAGTAGCCGTCGGCGTTCAGCAGCCGCATTTCGTTGCGGTCGGGCCAGATTTCCCCCGCAGCCGATGCCCGGTATGTCGCATCGCCCATGACGATACCCCTGACATCGAATCCGCGAAATCTCGGATGTCCCGGGAACGGATGTCGGGCGGTGACATCGCACACCACGAGTCCGTTGGGGATATCAGATGCGCCCTGAACTAGCGCGAAGCTCAGCATATGGATCGGTGAAAACGGGGGCTGCATAAAGCGGGTGACGTTCGCCTGGAACATGGCTCCGCGAACCGGCACCGCTTCCATGCAACCGGTTTCTGCATCGAGTTTGACCGTCCAGAATCCCCAGAGCATCTGACCGGACGCTTCTACGGTCGATGCTCCATTGCCCGATAGACCGGGCAGAGAGGGTGCCTCACCGGTACCCGTCGCGCCACATCCGACGATCAGGATTGAGAGCGCGAAAATGGAAAGAATCGCAGCGATAAACCGGAACATGGCGAAAACTCCTCACGATGGTGTCGAATCGCATCAAGCCAACCGCGTCTCATTACCTTTGATGCGTTATTCATGCAACCCGGTAGGCTTCCACGCGCCCGATGCCGGGTGATATCCTAACACATTATAGTGCGACACTGAGCCTCGTTGCCATTTGAGCCGTCATGGTCTAAAGTTGTCGCCGATTCGGGAGGGCATGCCGTTGGAATCGCACGTAGAGCGACATCAGCTTGTATTCATCAATCCAGACCTTGCAGGTCTCTTCTCCGCCTACCTTTGCCGCCGGGCGGGCGCCGATATCGCCATCGTCGACGAGACCGGCAAATACGCCATAGAGCAGGAAACCCACCCGCGCTCTTTCCCCTCCGACGGCACCTTCCATCCGGCCGATGTGGACGAGATGGCGACCGACGCCGGCTTTCCCCCGCCCGTCTGGGAGCGCGTGCCACTTCTGAAATTGCACCTGGTAGATCAGTCGATTGCCCTGAATGCCGATGACGGTCCGGGCGGACTGCTGCTCGCTATCGGCCAGATGATGCCGCGCAGCAGGAGCGTATGGACCGGCTGGCTCCAGGAGCAGCTCAGGCGGACCGACGAGCTTATGTCGCAGGACAGCCAGTGCCGCATCGGCAACCTCCGAAAGGTGGACACGAGCGTCGCGGAAACCATACGCAAGCTGGGGCTGATCGAGCCCGACACCTTCCTGGCACTCTTCGACACCCTTCTGATCCTCGTAGTGGGACGAGGCGTGGTCCAGCTCGACATCGAGGATTTTCCAAAAGCCCTGGCGGGCATCCTTACTGGATGGCATATGCCGGCGCGGGGCGAGCAGGACTGGAGAGTGTCGCTGAAGCGTCGGATACAGAGAGAGGGGGCAATATGGCGGGAAGTGGAGTCGGTGGAGTCGGTCAAGAGCTTCAATGGAGGCTGCGTGGTTCGGTCCTCGGACGGCAGCGTGCTCGCGCCGAAAATTCTCATCTACCCCATGGACGACAGATACCGCCATCCCGCTCACATGGGATCAGCCGGGGCAATCAAATGGGAGAATTGGGAAGGTCGAGCGAAGAGGCACGCAGAGGACAAGCCGGTCCTTGGCCTTGTTCAGGCTGACCAGAATCGTCCTTCGGTCAACGACAACTTCCTCGCGTATCATCTCAGGCCCGACATGAACAACGCCTTCACGGCGTCCGCGCCGGTCGAAGAGCGATTCGCGAAGTCAGGCGACCGCTTCCAGACGATCACCTCGCGCACGAAATTCCTCATGCTTCACCACCTCAACTGGAACATTGACGAGTATGCACCTAGCGCGACCCACCATGCTGGTCCCGAGATCGTGCTTCCAGGCAACGCTCCATCGGCAAGCTATCCCGAGGGACCTCTCTGGGGAGACGACGTTTATACCCGCCTTAAAGCCGCCGACCGCCTCAGCAGACGCATCATCGACCGCCTGAAGTAGGCATTCCCATTCCTACCCACCGAACCTTTCACGTTTTCCTGAGGTATAATTTTCCTGAAAGGGAAACCCGTCGTTGGTTTCCCTGCAAGGAGTTCCTTTATGAGAAAGACTGCCATCCTCTCATTCATAGCCATGGTTGCGGGAATCCTGCTGCTGCATGGAGCCTCCGCCGCGCAGATCGAGACCGACATCGGGGCAGGCATGCGTGTCGATTTCACGCTGGTTTATGATTCCATGGACCTTGCCCTGGAGACATGGCAGCAGTCCGAGCCTCCCGACAGCGTTAAGCTGGAAGCCTACAGGGTCGCATCGGGCTTCCTCTCCGGCATCACCTTCCACTACGAGAGAAACCGCGACAGGCTTATGATCCACGAGCAGGTCGAATCGGTGCCCGACGAGATGGAATTCCAGGGCATGACCTTGTCCGCTGATGATGTCTACTGCTTCGACTACGCCATCTGGGTCCCGGAAGACCACTACGCCGATGCCTGCTCGGGTCAGAGTTATCAGGGGCATGGCGCAAGCGAGCTCGAGCGAACCGGTCAGGCACGCCGCGAGGCTCGCAGGGAGGCGTTCGAGCACGTGATCCGGCAGGCCCTGAGGAGCGAATATACCGAGCAGAACGAGCAGATACCCGGCACCGTCGACGGCAAGCTGATCTGGTATGAAATCCAGCGCGACGAAAGGGACTTCGAGTCCGGTTTCTACGTATTCGACATCACCGCCTGGGTCACGATCCCCGAGGATTGAGCTCAGTCAAATGGTCGACCCTCAGCTCCTCCAAAACGCCCTTGGCCGGTCAACAGGTCAGTGGATCGTCGAGTGCACCGACTGCATCGATTCCACCAACCTCGAACTGAATCGGCGATACTCCCAGGCCGGCGAAGCACCATGTCTCGTCCTCTGGACGGAGGAGCAGACAACGGGTCGCGGCAGGCTGAAACGTAACTGGCTTTCAGTCCCTGCAAAGGACATCACCGCCTCGGTTCTTTTCCCCGCCCCGGTAGATCGAATCGATATTCCCAAGCTCTCCCTGTGCGCGGGACTGGCGCTTGTCGAAGTGTTGAGAGAGAATCACGGGCTCAGCTCGCTCGTCAGGTGGCCTAACGACGTGCTGACCGAAAACGGCAAACTCGCCGGGATCCTGTCGGGATACCTGGGCGAGCCGAACGCGGTTGTCTGCGGCATCGGCATCAATGTCAACTCGCAACCGGGAGACGTGAAGCTCGACAGGTACGGTCGCAGAACCACCCTTCTGGCCGAGACCGGAGCCGAGACATCGCGCGAGACCCTCTTCGCTTCATGGCTGCTGGCATTCGAGCGAAAGTGGCCGCTTGCGTCAAGGAAGAGAATCAACGAACTGAGAGAGGAATTCGACTCGGTGAGTTTCTACAGGGGAAGAAGAATCAGGGTGCTCAAGGGAGCGGGGGAAGCGCGGGAGGACGATCCGGAGTGTGAGAGCGTGGAGGGCGTCGCAGGCAGCCTGGATGAATCGGGAGCATTGCTGCTCGACTG
>CAYLVL010000264.1:0-4385 GCA_964387135.1 uncultured Planctomycetota bacterium | reverse complement strand
CCACTCAATTCCACCACCTCCTCCCTTTTTTCAACAGGCCGTTGCGGTCGCGGTTCTGATTCCATGCCATTCGAACACGGGCATCACGTGCTATGATTGCTCCTGCGATTTCCCATGCAATCCGCCGGGCAAGACCTCAACTACCCAATCCTCATCCGGTTCGCCAAGACCGGCCTCATGCGCTTCATCGGCCATCTCGACTGGCAGGCATTGCAGCAGGCCATGTTCCTCAGAGCGGGACTCAGGATCGCCGTCGGTGAGGGTCCCACGAAGCGACTCAGGATGAAAACCAGCCCGCCCACCCCGGTCGCGGTCGCGAGTCTAACCGAGCTCACCTATCTGATGCTCGGCGAGCCCCTTTATCCCGATGAGGCGCAGCGGCGGCTTTCCAAGCAGTGCCCCGACGGTATCGAGATCGTGAAGGTGCTCGACGCCGGACGTCTGGCGCGAAAGAATCCGTTCGCGGCGATCGCCGCTGCCGGTTACAGCGTTGATTTCGGGAGCGGGCTGTCCGAATCGAAACGTGACGAGATCGTAAGCGAGCTGAAGCGGATCAAAGGTGATGAGCCGCCGGATGGTTTCGATCCGGACGGTATCGGGAAATTCTGGGGGCGGATACTGGAGATCGAGACGGGAAACGGAGAAACGCGCCTGCTCGTGAAACAACTCGAAGGCGAGACGTTCCACGGAGCGAAGTGCGCCGAGTACCTTGAAGCGAAGCTTGGGCTGCCGCATTACCCGATCTTCACAAAGCTCGACTACTATCGCCTGAAGCCGTCAAAACGCCGGTTGTTTACTTGATTAATGGCAGGATATGTGGTAGATAATAGGTGCGACCGATCCTGCCCTTGTGGGTGGGAATTGGCCGCAACAAAGTCGCTCGCTTGAAGCGAGCGCATTTTTTTTCACAGGCGTACGATTCCGTGAGGGTCTTCTCTTGATGCCTCTTTGAGACACAGGGGGTCAAGGATATCGAAAAGCCTGTCGACATTGTATCTTCGATAACTGCCTTTCCGATAGATCTTTCTGAACAGCGCGTAGCAGATCAGGTCGGCTATCTGCACGAAATATGCATGATGCGACTTCCGCATCACGGGATCTTCAACAATGTTATCCACGGTGGCCTGATATGTGCCGCCGAAGTGGCTCGGCACGGGATTGTGCACCCTCATCTTGCGGAGCATTGATCTGATCTTGACCTCATTGGTTTCATCCGCGAAGACCATCCCTAAGTCACCCTTACATGATTTCTGCAGATACGTGTTGTATCTCTGGATCAGTCTTTGCCAGGTGAGATATTGGATGTCGTTTGTTGATGCGGTCGATGAATACTTCGGTTCATGCTTATCCAAGTTTACAGAAATGGTGATTGCATTAGGCATCTTGTGCACCACCAGCCCGAGCACATCTCTGTAGAGATTAACTCGTCTCTTCCTGCTGCCGATTAGGCGGAACACGGAGTCCTCTCTAGGATTGATGATACTCGAGCCGTGCAATTCGGCCCGTACATTAAGACCGTACTTGGCCTTCATTTGACGGCGAATATCAACCATCTGCTGAAGGTACTCCCGCCATTCGTCCGCTGCAATAACGAAACCGCTTACGATGTAATGTCTGCTTGGCTGGCGACCTATCGGCATCCCTGGCAAGACTAGGCCAGGATCGCCAGATTCGTCGACATACATGAAGTGCATGCGCTTATTCCCCATATGTTCGCCTCCTACGTGAATACAGCAACCTGACTTGCGCTCTCAAAGGCGCGTCACCTGCGCCCAGCATGCCTGTTTTCTACGGGCTGATTTCCATTATGGTACCCGGCATGCTGCTCGGGCTGGCATCCGGCAGACTGACAAGATACGCTCCATAGCCCCGCAGAGCCGCGGACAGGTTCTCCGCGGCTTCCATAACGCTCCCCGCTGCCTCGTTCGGATCGAGCGAAATCTGGTACTCGTAGTACGCGTCGATCATGCTGTCCGTGAGACCCAGATATCGCGCTGCCGATAGCTGCTCCGGCGAGAACCCGTCGCTCCTGAGCTCGTCCTGGCGATCCGCGAAATCTTCCGGAGTGACGTAGATATCGGTGATGCCTTCGGACCTCAGTTCCTCGATATAGGCATCGAGCATGTCCGCGACGATGTACATCTGCCGACCTGCCTCACGCTCGAATCCCACGAACGCCTTGGCCTGCTCCCATGCCCAGTACTGATCGCCGGCCATTCTCGCTCCGCCCTGGCGATCGCGGGTAATCACCGCGGCTTTCAGAATCGCGCCGAGCTCCAGGCCCTCGGCCATGAACGCGTTCATCGCGGCGACGCGCTCTGCCGGACCGTCTTCCGGGGACTGAAGCGGCGTGAACGTGAACTGCTCCGGAACCATGATCTCGTCATAGTCACTTCTCGGGGGATCGGTGCTCAATGCGCCGGTGCAGTAATCCCAGAGCGTGATAGTGAACTCCATCAGGCCGTTGAACATCGCGTTGGGGATGCCGAAACCGATCGAGTTGACCACATTCCCCACCGGTCCTGCCTCAATCCAGCTGAGCTTGTCGGTGTAGCTCGAGAACTTGTTCATTCCCTCTCTCGCTGTGTGTGCAGGAGGTCTTTTGTTGGGATCGTACGGCTGAATCCTGGGATCATCTCCCCAGTTCGGGTTCCGGCTCGGTCTCGGATCGCGCCCGCCGAGTCTCTGACTTCCACGGTTGCCGGGATTGGCAGATCCATCCGATGGATCAAGCGGTGCCCACCTATCGCGCCAGTCGAACTCCGGAAGGTCCTTCGCCATCGCAATCCTGCCTTCCGACTTGTTCATGTTCACCCGCACGATGCCGTCCATCCATCCCACCTTCACCAGGTCCTGCGCTCTGGGACCGAGTCCACTGCTCCGGGACCCCACAGTAAGCTCGACCGCATGCGCGAAACGTCCAATCTCCACGACCGAGTCAACGCCTTCTGATCCGCTCCCGCACACACGCTCGACTTCGGCGCGATGGCTCGAAGTCCAGCTTGATGAGACCATCGATTCAACATTGAATCCCTGCCACGTCATCTCGAGCGTCGTTGACGGGTACAACGGATCGGGACAGGTGAAGCGGAGCGTGCTCCCGTCCAATTCGATTCGCTGACCGTGCTCGTCCTCGATCGATATCAGGCTGCCGTCGTCCGCAAAATCGAACTCGCACTTGTCCGGAACCGCGATCTCCAGGTGATTCACAGAATAACCGCTGGGATCGTACCTCACGAAGTACCCGTTCGGGTGATACGACCATCGCTCAGCGGGAATCTCGCGTTCCTGCATGTCGGCGGGCGGATTTCCCGCAAGCACCGCGACCGCCTCCATCTCCTCGTAAGAACCAAGTCCCTCGGTAGCGAGCCATCTGATATCCGCCTGCGACCGCATGACCATCTCGGCTTCCGGAGGCAGATCGAGCTCGGCGAACACATCGCCTATCATGTTCCCCTGGATGATCCCGAACGCTCCGCCGTTGATTGTAAACGCCTCATCGTCGGTGAGGAGCGCAAACGCGATCTGCTGCATTTCCGGGCTCATGTCGGTGATCGGCGTCCGTGCGAGCACCGCCCAGATGAAATACTGGATCTGCTCCTGCGAGAACTCCGGATGCTGCTCGGATCGGGTGAGGATGTTGTAGAGGATGTCCGACCATGGCCCCTTCAGCGGCGCCCAGAGATACCCGTCGCCATGCCCCGGACCGTGCGTGCCCGCGTGCAGACAGAAGCTCTCTATCGTGTACTCGTACCGTCCCGGCATAAGCATGTGGTTGCCGTCGCAGTCGCGCTGAAGCTCGCAGATAGGCATGAAGTCGAAGCCCTCGGTGATCTCAGAGGCCGGGTAGTTGTCAAGAAACGGGCAGTCCGTGACCGCGTCGTCCAGACTCGTCGTGATCGGATCGTCCGATTCCATCGTCAGGCCGAAGCCCGGCAGATTCTGAAGATAGTAGTCAACATCCGTCAGGTCCTCGACGATGTCCTCGATATCCGGAAGGTCCGACTCGTCCGGCAGGCTGAATCCTCCAAATCCGCCGGATGAAGCCTTTTCCGCCGCAAGACCCACCACCAGAAAGGCGACAAACACAAACAGAATCGCCGTACGTCCCATGTTGGGAATCATCTCTCTCACCTCTTAACCTGAAATTGCACCTAATCCTATCACAGAAACCACCGTAAATTGAGAGCAGAACGGGCTTAACGTGGCACGTGCCTTGGTGTGACACGCGCTTTCAAGCGCGTGGTCTTCGTGCCATGCGCATCTTGCGCATAACTTCTTCGTCGCATGGGGATCGTGCCCATGCACCTCACCCCCGTTCCCTCTCCACTTGTGGGGAGGGAAGAACAATACTTTCGGTATGAAAGGACGCGGTGGGCTTAGTC
>CAYLVL010000263.1:0-4397 GCA_964387135.1 uncultured Planctomycetota bacterium | reverse complement strand
GCTCTTCTCGCGGACCTGGCGGATGGTTTCGGCGACGATCTCCCCGTCGGTCCCCGAAGCCAGTCCCAGGCGAATTCCTTCGTACACATTAGCTTCCACCCGGCAGTCGTACCCGGAACGCCGGCTGCCAGCCGGCAGGAACGCCAGCCACCGGCTGGCATCCCCATCCCCTCACTTCATCATCCCCACATAACTCTCGTACCTCCTCACCGCTCCACAACCCGAACTCCCGCATTCCCGGCGTATCGACCACCGGCCCGCCGACCTTCAGCTCGAACATCTCCAGATGGCTCGTCGTGTGCTTCCCCTTCCCCGTCGCGTCGCTGATCCCGTTCACGCGAAGTCCGAGCCCTTCCTGTATCGCGTTCAAGAGGCTCGTCTTCCCCACTCCCGACTTCCCCACGAACACCGACACCCGGTCCTTCAATGCCGCGACCAGCTCCTCCAACCCCCTCCCGTCGACCGCGCTTGTCAGCACGACCGGATACCCGATCTCCTCGTACACCCTCGCCTCTTTCCGGAATTCCTCCTCATCAACAAGATCCATCTTCGTGAAGCAGATGAGCGACGGCAGCTCGACCGACTCCGCATCGGCGAGATACCGATACAGAAGCGTCCACTTGAGCTTCGGCTTCGCGACCGCCACCACCGGAACCACCTGATCGACATTCGCCACAATCACCTGCTCGATCGGCTTTGGCCCGGCAGCCAGACGGCTGAACTTGCTCCTCCGGGGCAAAACCTCGATTATCATTCCCGTCCCGGCACCGTTGTCGATGAATTCAACTTCATCGTTGATCGCGACCGGATCGACCATCCGAATGTCCTCTACCCTGTCGACCGTCGGACGCCTCGACGACGGGTCCGCGTGCGGATATACAAGCACCTTGCGAAGCGAGCCCGAGATTGTGCACACAACCTCCTCCCCATCCTCGCACTTCACCCGGTAGCTCCCCGTCGATTTCCAGAACACCCCTCCCTTGCGCTTTGTGTGTTCTGACGGATTCAATGTCCTCTCCTTTGTATGAAAATGCAAAACGGCCGCCCCTGAAGGACGGCCGTGACGTTTCCAGGCTCAATAAAGCCCTATCGACATGCCCTCCGGAGGCGTGACTTGATTGCTATGCTTTCAAGCACAATCACAGACATTATCTCGACGCCTCCTTTCAGCATACAGTGTATCTTCCACCCGAATCTTCGCATCAGGAATTACAGCAGCAAAGCCATCCGTTTCAACTGCGAGCGCGCATCATGCTTCTTTCCGCCCAATCAGAAGAACCACCTTCGGGCACTGACCCAGCCCGAATCGATGCGGAAAGCATCCAGAAGCCCAACCGTAAGGGAGGGCGCTCCTGCTACGGCAATAACTGCTCAGAAATCCAGTATATAACTATACACCCCGCCCTCCAGCTTGCTCTTCACTTTCAATCCGCTCTTGTTGAACACCGCCTGCATACCCCTGTTCTCCCGCAAAACTTCCGCGGTAAATCCAGCAATGCCGTTCCTCTTCGCTATCCCTGTAAGATATCTCAGCATGAACGATCCGATCCCCCGATTCTGGTACTCGTCCCTCACCACAAACGCTATCTCCGCCCTGTTCACTCGCGGATCGAGATAGTAACCGCCGACCGCTATGATGTCCTCCCCGTGCGCTTCCGGAAGCGTCCCGACTATAACCACCTCATTACGATGATCAATGTAAACGAACTCCTGTATCTGCTTCTGCGGCAGGCGCTTCATCCGGCTCATGAACCGGTAATAAACGGTCTGCTGCGACAGCGCGTAAAACAGATCCCGCATGCCCTCCTGGTCCGTCGGATGAATCGGCCTGAACGTAACCTGCGTGCCGTCATCCATGATGTAGGTCGTCCTCAGTTCCTGCGGACCGACTACAATCTTGCCCTCGACATCCGCAAGCTCCTGCCGTATGTATTTCGATTCGATCGCCTCGCGCATGAGCTGCTCGCGGAAGTCGGGATGCGCGATGCTTATAAGCGCCAGCGCCCGCTCCTGCACGCTCTTTCCATGAAGGTAGGCAACCCCGTACTCCGTCACCACGTAATGCACGTCCCCTCTCGTCGTGACAACCCCCGCTCCCGGACTCAATCTGCTCACAATACGCGACACCGTACCGTCTCTCGCTGTCGACGGCATCGCTATGATCGCCTTGCCCTTGTAGCTTCTCGCCGCGCCTCGATTGAAATCCACCTGCCCCCCGATTCCCGAATAAAACCTCGTTCCCAGCGAATCCGCGCACACCTGCCCCGTAAGATCAACCTCCAGCGCCACATTGATCGCCACCTGCTTGTACTGCTGGCTGATGACGTGCGGGTCGTTCACGTACTCCGTCGGATGAAACGAGAACTTCGGATTGTTGTCGATGTACTCGTACAGCTTTTTCGTGCCCAGACAGAAACTCGCCACTATCTTCTCGCGATCGACCGCCTTCCTGGTTCCCGTCACAACGCCGGCCTCGATCAGATCGACGATCGCGTCGGTGAACATCTCGGTGTGTATCCCAAGGTCCTTCCTCTCCCCCAGGAACTCCAGGACCGACTGGGGAATCCGCCCGATCCCCACCTCGACCGTCGACCCGTCCTCCACCAGCGCCGCGACATACTCCCCGATCCGCCTCGTCACCTCGGTCGGCTCCGGTGGAGTGCTCTCCAGCAGCGGTAGGTCCACCGGCACGAGAAAATCCATGTCGTGAACGTGAATGAACGTATCACCGAGCGTTCGCGGCATCTGCGAGTTGACGCACGCGATCACCATCGCCGCGTTCTCCGCAGCGCTTTTCACGATATCAACCGAAATCCCCAGGCTGCACATGCCCCTCTCATCCGGACGCGACACCTGGATCAGCGCCACATCCAGCGGTAACTGCCCAGATGAAAAAAGCTTCGGGATGTCCGACAGGAATATCGGGGTGTAATCGCCGAGCCCCTCCTGGATGATATCCCTCACGTTCTCCGAGATGAAAAAGCTGTTCACGCGGAAATACTGCGCCAGCTCCTTGTGAGCGTACGGCGCGTCGCCGATGGTCAGAAGATGGATGATCTCTGTGTCCGGCAGCTCATGCGACCTCTCGGTGAGCGCTCGAACCAGCTCCTGCGGCTGTGCGCAGCCGGTCCCGATAAACACCCTCTGGCCCGGGCGAATATGCGACACCGCCTTCTCGGCGGTAGTTATCATGTCGGAATACTTTTCCTGCCAGTCAGGATCGTAGCTGGTCTTTCTTTCTGTCATGTTTCTCGACTCCGGACAGGGTCATTCGCGCGTCCGCTACCACGGCCTCTTTGCCTGCTCTTCCCACCATGAACGGGTTTATGTCCAACTCCGAGATTATCGGAAAATCGGTCACAAGCTGGCTTATCCGCTGCAATCCTCCCGCGATCGCTCCCAGGTCCACACCCGTCTGCCCCCTCGCGCCCTTCAGAAGCGCATACGATCTCGTGCCCTCCAGCATCTGCATCGCTTCCTCCGGCGTGATCGGCGCGAGATGGAACGTCACATCCTTCATCACCTCCACGAAAATCCCGCCCAGCCCGAACATCAGCATCGGCCCGAACTGGGGATCGCGACTCATTCCAAGAATAACCTCGAGGCCCTTCTCCGCCATCTTCTCCACAAGCACTCCCTGCAAATCCGCCTCCGGCGCCCTCCGACCTATCCTCAGCATCATCAGATCGTAAGCATCCCGCACTTCCGACAGTGTCGACAGGTTCAGCTTCACCCCGCCAAGGTCCGACTTGTGGATGATATCCGGCGAAACAATCTTCATCGCTACCGGCATCCCGATCCGCTCCGCTATCTCAACCGCCTCGTCGCCGCTCAACGCGACATGCCCCTCCGGCACATTGAAATCGTACGCTTTCAGAATGTCCTTCGCGTCCACCTCCCCGATCTCCCGATAACCCGTCTTCACATGACGGTTGATTATTCTCTCCACTCTTCTCCGATTCACCGGGAATCTGGTTACCACCCTCGGCGGACGCCTGAGCCACGCGGCATAGTCGACCATCGCCTTCAGCGCCGCCACCGCTCTCTCCGGCGAAAAGTAGTCTGGAAGATTGTGCGCCACAAGCTCCTCGCGAGCAGGCACGACTTCCTTCGCGCCAAGAAACGAGGCCAGTACCGGCTTGTTTCCCCGAATGGTCTTGATTATCGCTCTCGCTGTCTCCAATGGGTACGTCATCGCCTGCGGCGTGAGAAGAACGATGATCGCGTCCACCGATTCATCGTCCTGCGCCGCCTCCAGCGCCATCGCGTACCTCTCCGGATCGGCGTCGCCGAGAACATCAATCGGATTCCCGACACTTGCCGCCGCAGGCAGTTTCTTCTTCAGCGCGGTAGCGGTCGCATGCTCCAGTTGCGCAACAACCATCCCCGAGTTCTCA
>CAYLVL010000262.1:0-4420 GCA_964387135.1 uncultured Planctomycetota bacterium | reverse complement strand
GCACTCCGGATCGTAGGGAATGTGGAGCGTAATGAAATCGGACTTCGCAAGCAGGTCATCCAGAGGCTCCATGTCTTTCTTCGTGACGGGGCAGCAGTCGAAGTACCTGTCGTATCCGACCACTGTCATGCCCATCGCCTCGGCGCGCTTCGCGATCTCGCGACCGATGCGTCCGAAGCCGATAACCCCCAGTGTCTTTCCGTACAGCTCGACGCCCTTGAGCTTCTTTTTCAGCCACTCGCCCTGCTTCATGCTGTGAGTGCCCAGGCCGATATGCCTGGCGCAGGCGAGCATCATGCCCAGGGCAAGCTCAGCGACACTTACGCTGGACGCTGCGGGGGTATTCATGACCTCGATGCCCTTCGAGCGGGCGTACTCGTGGTCAATGTTGTCGATACCGACACCGCCACGAACGATCACTTTCAGGTTGCCGGCCTTCAGTGCGGCATCAATAGCGGGCTTCCGGACCTTGGTCGCGGATCGCACGATAATGGCGTTGTAGGGGCCGATCGTGTCCGCGAGTCCCTCGGGCGTCTGCCCTGTGTTCACGTCGGTGTCAAACAGCTCTTCAAGTTGAGCCAGAGGCCCTTCGGCCATCTGGTCGCAAACCATCACTTTGGGTTTAGCCATCTCTTATCACCTCACCGGTCAGAAACCAAGGATTCTATCGATAACGGCCAGCAGGCCGAGGATATCGACCAGAGTGATATCGCCCATGTGCGCGATGCGGAAGGTCTTCTCCTTCAGGTCGCCGTAGCCGTTGGAAATCATGACCCAGTGCTTGGCGAGCGCCTTGTTGAGGTCGGCGACGTTGATGCCCACCTCGCGGTTGTCAACGCAGGTGAGAGTAAGGCTCGCGTACTTGCGATCCTCGGCGAACAGGGTGAAGCCCCGCTCCAAAGCCCAGTCCTGGACGATGGCGGCGATCTCCTTGTGCCGCTCCCAGCGAGCGTCGAGGCCCTCGACGTTGATGATGTAATCGAGCTGGTTGTCGAGACCGAACAGGTGCGGAATCGAGGGAGTGGTCGGGGTCTGTCCCTTGCCGTGGCTTTTCAGGAAGGCCTGGAAGTCGAAGTAGTAGCCCTTGCCCTTCGCTTCCTTGCTCTTCTCCAGGGCTTTTTCGCTGACCGCGCAGATGGTCAGGCCACTGGGGAGGGCGAAGCATTTCTGCAATCCGGCCAGAAGAACGTCGATGCCAAGCGCCTCGAACTCGATCTTCGCGCCGCCCATGGCGCTGACCGCATCCACGAGGACGCAGACATCCGGGTACTTCTTCCAGACCTCTGCCAGCGGCTCCAGCGGGCTCATGACGCCGGTGGATGTCTCATTGAATACGAGGGTCATGCAGTCGTACTCGCCGGTTGAGAGTCGCTCCTCGACCATCTCCGGCTTGATCGCCTCGCCCCATTCCACGTTGTGAGCATCGCAGGGGATGCCACAGGCCTTGGTGATCTTGTGCCAGCGATCGGCGAACGCCCCGCCGACGAAATTGATGCACTTCTTGTGCGTGCACTGCCTGACTGAGCCCTCCATCACGCCGGTGGCGGATGAACTTACCATGAATACCGGGCCGGAGGTGTAGAGAAGCTGCTGGATCTTCGGCTGGATGCTGTTATAAAGCTCCGAGAACTCGGGAGCGCGATGGCCTACCTGGGGAGTGGCCATGGCCAGAAGATTCTCAGCTCGAACCTCGGACGGGCCGGGGATAAAAAGACGTCGATGGTTGTAGTTGTGCATTTCTTCGAAAGCCTCCTTCTGGAGGTGATAATTCACGGGCGAGACCCGTGAGGGATGCGCAATATAACACGAAGCAGGCAGAAAATCCATCAGACGGGGGCAGACTTCGGAGGCTTGATGCAGGCAGGGAAGTACATCCAGCGATCTGGCGGAATCCCGAAATAAGTGGTATATTTGATTTAAAGGCACCACCCGTGTGGAGGTTGTGAAATCTGTTTGATGGTGGTTTTGCGCGACTGAATACGGTCGCCCAGGCGTTTTCTGAGGGCTCATTTCTTTTCGTGCACAAGTCAATCGTATCTGCGCTGGAATGGGTTGATGAGTCGTAATCTGGAGCCTTTCAAGGAGAAAGGGCTGGAGGGTCAACATGGAGACACCGGCAACATTGAGGAACGAGATGGAGAACGGCCAGTACGAGCGGATACTCGAGGTGCTTCACAGGCTGAGCACGAAGAGCAGGTATCCGTGGGAGCCTTCGGAGGAGCTGAAACGGGTAGCCGAGAAGATGGAGCTGGCCAAGGCGGCTACAGAGGCCGAGGAATTCAACTGGGTTGTCAGTATGGTCGGGCCGATCGACGGATCGGCATAAGGTATGGACATTTTCAAGAGGAGCGTCTGAAAAGGGTTGGACACAACAGGTAATAGGGGAGTTTGATTCCAGCGGAATCCCCGGGAGGAAATCAGGGGGGTTCTTTGTTTCAGGGGACTGTGAAACTCCAGTCTCCGTTTTCATCTCTCGTAAACTCGAATCGGAATCCGTTGACGAACGCCCCGAGTGAGTCTCCATCGGAGAATCCCTCGCATACAACCTGCGCGATCTCATCGAACGGAAGAAGGACGGTTAGGCATCTATATGATTCCGTATTTCCCCCTGGATCGCTCTGAGGGGAAACGAAAATCCTCAGGAATCCGTCCGGATCAGGGCTTGAATCGGGCACGGCGGTTGTCCGCTCGACCGGATTAGGAAAGGAAAAGATGCCGAGCCGACCTCCTGTCCCGGATTCATCGACGATGACAAGCCCCTCCCTTCTTTCCGCGATCTCGAATCCTGTAAGCAAATGGCATTTTCCCGGTTGGCCGGTCGAGTCAAGTATCATCACCGCCCCTCCCGGAAGTTCAGCCACGGGTTTCCACCAGACGAAATGACGGCGCCAGCGCTCTACCGACTCCGATGGATATGCGCCATCCAGGTTCATCGAGAACGTCGTGTACGCCTCGGTATCGATCCAGTTGTCGACCGTTGCGAATTCCTGTCCGTACTCGGCGTTCTCGGAGTACATCGTGAAATCAGGCCATGCCTCGTGAAACGGCAGCCATACGCTGTGACCCCACGGCCCGCCGTAGGTGTAGTTCACCTCGGGGTCCGTCCGCTCGCTGAAATCGCCCCTGCCCGCGTCCACAACGAATTGGGCACCATTGAACGCAAGAATGAACGAGCCCTGATCGATGTGGTTGTGATCCCAGCCGCCGTAGCCGGCCTTCGCGGCAAGAAAAAAGCCGTCGGGATTCGTCCAGTCCCCCCGAAGCATCGTCCACTCGATCCCCGGGAAATACTGGCACGGCCGAGGCTCGGGAAAATCGTCGAGCGGAAGATTCGGGTCGAACTCAAGGATCGCCTGAACGAGAAGAGCGTCGAGCGGAACTCGCGGGTAGTCGGGCTCGGGAAGGTTGCGCTCGAGGAAATCGTCGAGGAAGGGCGAATCGAACATTGATCTCGCACGCCAGAGGTAGCCGTAACAGGCGATCGGGTCGCTAGTGTTGTCGCCGAAGTTCACCTGTTCCTTTCCCGACGGCAGGATTCCCGCGAGGGCGAATCGCACGCTGGTCTCGTACCAGTCTTCCTCGAGGCGAATCGGTCCGCCGTTGGCTCTCAGGGAGTTGAGGAACAGGAAAGCGTGCTGGCCCCAGCAGAAGTCGAGGTAGGTCAGGCCCTCGATCCAACCGCCGTCCTTCTCCAGAAGGTCGATCGACGGCTCCAGTCCTTCGCATGCAAAGGCCAGGGCTTCGGACCATTGCGGGTACTTATCGCCAAGGCACAGCGCCAGGAGTCCGGCGGCGGAATGCTGAGCGACGTAATAATTTGAATGCGGAGCCTGATACCAAAAGGGCGGACTTGGATTGCCCTGGATATGCCAGAGTAACCCATCGAGCACTTCCGACAGGTCCTCCTCAATCCCCGCACGCTCCCTATCTGTGAACCGATCATAGAGAAGGTCGTATGCAAGCCCGACAGCGTACGCAAGCTCGATCTTGTAGAAATTACGCGACTCCGGTCGGCGAAACCATCGCGGGAACCGGCAGTGAACGAGAACCATGTCCCTCGCAGCATCGAGATACCTTTCGTCACCGGAGATTCTCCATGCGAGCGCGAAGTAGCCGGGGTAGATCGTGTCACCCTGAAGAGGATCGACAAGGTACTCATCGTAGAACTGATCGGCCTTGGTCATTATCCGCCGGTACTCGGGGGAATCGGGGGCGGCGGCAAGGGCTTCGATTGCATCATCGGTCGCGACAAGTCGCGGGTGATCGTGAAGAGTCACAGAGACAGGCGGAGCAGGGGGTATAGGCACTACTCCCGGAGGCGACCAGTAGGTGAGCCATCTCGCAACTACACCGATCAGGGCAATGACAACCGCGACCGTCACTACAGCTCCGAGGGTTATGCGTAGCCAGCGGTATCTCC
>CAYLVL010000261.1:0-4425 GCA_964387135.1 uncultured Planctomycetota bacterium | reverse complement strand
AGCCGGCGGTCGAACGAAGAGGAAGAGTGCAACGGCGGCGCACCAGATCGCGAATCCCCAGAGCTTTCCCTTCTCCACTACGCCGATCAATAGCGGGATGGAAACCAGGCCCGAAGCCAGCGCGATGATGAATCCGACGAAAACCGGTCCGGGCGCGAATCCTGAAGCCGCTGTAACGGCATCGGGAATCATGACGACCGCCGCAAGGAATATGGTCGGGATCGACAGAAGGAATGAATAGCGGCAAGCCTCACGAGGCTCAAGACCGAGAAGAAGGCCTGCGAGGATGGTCGCTCCGCTCCTGGATATTCCTGGAAATGCACCGACCGCCTGCGCGATACCCACAGCCACAGCACCGAGCCATGTCATTCTCCCAAGCCCGAGTTTCCCGCGCCTGAGCATTGGCAGAACAGCCAGGGCGGCAGCGTTGATGATAAGAAAGACACGAACGCCGTAGACATCCCCGAACAGGCTCTCCATGCTGTCCTTGAAGGGATAGATCACCGCCGTGGCGACAATGCTCAATCCGATGAACCCGAGAAGCCTGTTTCGCGGAACGCGCTCGTCGCCCTCCCCGACCGCATCTCCGGTGGCAATACGCCCGAGGTCCCTTCGGTAGATCCAGAGGACCGCGAGAAGGGTCGCGAGATGGAGGAATACATCGAAGATCACATTCTCCGAAGCCTCGGTATGCCCCGTGTAGCACTGGACGATCAGGAGGTGTCCGGAAGACGATACGGGCAGGAACTCCGTAAGACCCTGTACCAGACCGAGAATGATGGACTCGATGCAACCCATCGGCAGCCGCTCTCACTCGAGAATGCGGGAAGTCTAGCAGCGAACCGGAAAGAGGGCAAGAATTGACGCCATCCTATCGTGCCGCGCCGCCGGGGATCGCGATCGTGGAGCGCGTCCACGCCTGCACGGTGAATTCGCCCGGAGCATCACCTTCCGCAACCGGCAGATACAGCCGGCCCGCGATCATCTCGATTGTGCCGGTATGGACATCCCCTTCGGTCAAGTCGACGATCCACAAGCTTCCATCCGCGGGCGGAAGAATGCGGCAACTCCCCTCAAGGAGGATTACCTGGCGACCCGAGACGATCTCGATATCCTCGCCGCCTTCCAGCGCGACCGCCGAGAAGGCAAGCGCCGACTCGAGGTAGCTCAGGCTTACAACCGGATCGGTCTCGGTGCCCGGCTGGGCCCGACCCAGCCCCGCCAGAATGACGATGATGATGATCGGCAGGACAACGATGCCGGTCCGAAGGAACGGCTTGCTCAATGACATGCTCCCGGTTACCTTTCTATGAGGGTGATTCATCTGTCAGGCTGATCCAAAGACCTTCGTTCCCGAAGACGACAGCCTCCCCTGCCATCTCTTCATCGAACAGATCGATGCGGATGTCGAACGAGTTTGCCTGCTCGATCATCTGCACCGCCCCTCCCGGCGCCCGTCCGTAGCGATTGTAGTAATCACGATTCTCAAGCGTAATGACCCCCCGATCGTCTATCTCCCAGTCTCCGACCAGCGTCATTGTCTGCACGCTCACCATGCCGAATATGCCTCGAATCCGGCACCTTCCCTCGTAGTTCGAAACCGCAAGCTCGGACAGATCGTCGTTCTCATCCATCAGGTAGTCCTCGATCTCCTGATCGTCCATCAGCCCGAGGAAACGTCTGCCTTCCATGCTGACAATCTCCAGGCGTCTCTCCTGGAGCAGGGGCAACAGCTCCACCTCGGCATGCTCCACGAGCAAATGAGTGTTCTGGAACTCGACACCGTCCACGGTCAGCTCCGGGGACCTGATGTAGAGGTGCCCGATTTCAATCGTGGGAGGCCAGAAGTGGATCTTCGCGTTGTAGACAAATTCCGCCTCGCTGTGGGGACTGAACTGGTAGAACAAGTATCGGGTAAGCTCCGGCCTGACCCTGTCGATGAGCATGTGGGGCAGACTTATTGCCGCCAGGAATGCCGCGACGACAAGAAGAATGGCCGTAATGATTACGACCCTGATGAAGATTATCATCAGTCGCCACCCTTTCTACCTGCTGACGATCTGGAAACGCCAGTATACGATATCTCCAGCAGGCGGAGCGATATCCTCGTTCGCGTTCTGCTTGTACTCCATCTGGTTCTCGACCTGGTTCTCATCCCAGTAATCATCAAGACCCTTAAGGTTGATGGTGAGCCCCCTGTCAATGAAGCTGTCATAAACCCACGGATCGTACTCGTACTCCAGTCTGCTCTTGGCGTCGATAGCCTGGTTGCAGATTATCATGTTCATGTTGATCGAGGTGAGGAAGGGATCGAGATCGGAAAGATCGATCCGCAGCGTGAGCGTGTCGCCCTCCTGGCCGGTGCCGGATCGAAGCTCGTTCAGCCTCTCCCGCTCGACCGGCTCGCGATCGATCAGGTTCTCTTCGTCTTTCGTCGTTCCACCGAATCCCCGATAGATGTCCGTCTGCTTGTAGGGCGGGGTGCCCCACATGTAGTAAACCGTCCAGTACTTGCCCCTGTCCTCGCCCTCGAATACGTCGTACGGCTTTTTCGCCGAGTCGCCGGATAGGTTGAAGACGATGTAATAGAAGAAATCTGGACGCATCGCTCCAGCCATGCGCATGGTCACCTCCACGATAAGCTGGCTCTCCTGCTCGCCCTCGGGGAGGTTCTCCCACGCGCAGCCTGCCAGAGGTAAAACTGATAACATGCACAAGATTGGTATAAATTTCTTTAACATAGCTATACACTACAGGCCGAAGCCGCCATATCCTCCTCCCGGATAATTCCCGCTCCCGCCATAACCTCCCCCGCCGAAATTGAAGCCGCCGCCCGAGAATCCGCTTCCTGTCCCGGAGAATGTGTTGAAGAATCCCGGACCGAAAGCCTCCTCGGTGGTGGAGTACCCGAGATGAGCCTGCGGGAACGCGCTCACGCCCCAGGTGATGCCCCACATATCATTGAGGGCACGATACTGCATTGACAGGAACGTGCAGTCAAGCCGATGAGTCACCTGTATCTCGTTAATAATCGAATCACTCGTCGGGTCGGCGAACTCCGCCGAGATCTGGAAGTCCCAGTCATCGCCAATCACGAATGTAGCAGTCGTTCCGAGTCGAGTAAGCTTGCCGGGAGGCTGGATGTTGATGGTAGTCTGGAACTTGTAGCTCTGGTGATCGGTCATGTCATACTGGATACGGAAATCGCCGAAATCCCTCGTCTGGAAATTATACTGGGTTGAAAACGTGGCCCGCGTGCCGACACTGGGAGTGTAGTTGACCGACAACTGAAGATTCTGAAGTCTCTTGATTGTCCAGAGTTCGCCCGGCGCCGAGGCATACGCCTCTCTCAGAATATACCCCGTGGACAGCCTGATCGTATAGAGACGGCCATTCTGGTAGTTCAGGCTCCATGACAGACGGTTGTTGGGAGTGCCGGGACGGTCGAGACCCTGCAAAGGGATTCTGCCCTCATTGTCAGTCCTGTTCCATCCCACGGTCCACTTGAGTTTCTTGGTGATGTCCCAGGTCCAGTTGGCCTGGGTGGAATACACGAACCTGGCGTCGCCCGTGGAGGATATCGCCTGCCAGTAGTCAAGGTTGGACTGGATCCGGTGAGAAGCCCCCAGATCGAAGTTGCGCGAGAAGCGCGTTTCCAGACGCCCGTAGAATCCCTGTGTTTCTTCCTTCTCCGGTCCGATGTAATAAAGCCCGCCCTGGAGGTTCAGATTCTGCATCTGGAAGCCCAGCCAGTTGCGCCAGCGCATGGGGAAGGCGGTCGGCTGGATGGTGATATTCACTTCGGGGAGCTTGTCGACATAGCCGAGGTTTCGATCGTAGGGGTTGGTGAAGCCGTCGGGATCCCAGTGAGTGTCGACATTGGCGTTCCAGTTCCAGCCGTCCAGGCTTTGTCTGAACTCCATGTGGAGCTTGAACTGCTCGTCGGCGGCCCTTCCGCTGCTCTGCTTGGTCGCCTTGTAGTCGATCGTGCCGCTCGATGTTACATTGGAGAAAATGGTACGGTTGTGCATCAATTGAGCAGTTATGTTAGACGACTGGCTTGCGCCGGACTGGCTCTGCCCTCGCAGGTTCAAAGTCGTGCGAGTGTCCTCGGTGTTGTATGTCGTGTTAACAGAGCCGCTGACATCGTTCCTTCTCCCGCCCCCGACGCTGAACGATGAATTCGCCCTGAAGTTCACCGTCGCGCTGAACCTGTCCCCGAACAGAAGAGGCTGCTGGAGATTAACCGAGTACTCGTTGGCATGCAAAACCTCGCCCGTGCTGCCGCTGCGATATCGTCCCAGGCTGAAATCCCAGTTAATCCGCCCCACCCCGTGGCGCGGCAGAAGGTATTCATGCTCGGAGCCGAATCGCCACCCCCTGCGGGAGTAGTACTCCATGATGAGTACACCTATGATCAACTCT
>CAYLVL010000260.1:0-4435 GCA_964387135.1 uncultured Planctomycetota bacterium | reverse complement strand
AGCTTCTGGCATTGGCGTCATGTGGAGTACTACCCGGATGGGATGTACGATAGGACTTACGTACAAGTGAGCTTCGTTGATAATAACTGGCAGACGGTGTGGTCCCAGGATTCGCGGGATCCCTCTCAGGAGTTCTGGGAACACGTCAGCGTCCCGATTGTTATCCCCGCTGAGGCGACACATATGCGTGTCCGGTTCGTCTTCGACTCCGTGGATAACATAAACAACGACTATCCGGGCTGGTTCATCGATGACATTAGGCTCGATTCATCGGAATCGACCGGGGCGATCGATGTAATAGCCCCGTTGGTTGACGGTACAGTAGGCGAGCCGTACGGGCCGGTCAACCTGACCGCAGCAGGCGGTGTTCCTCCTTATACATGGGGATGGAGGCCGGCCGTCCCTGGTCTGTCGCTCGATCAGCGAGAGGGGGTGATCTCCGGGACTCCGAGCGAGGCCGGTGAATTCACGGTGACGATAACCGCTACCGATTCGGTCGGAAACTCTGGGAGCTTCACGGCTCGGATAGCCATCAATGATGAGGCCAGCTGCGCTTGCTCTCTCTTTACAGACGACTTCTCTACGGCATCTGCATGGACGATGGGCGGCCTATGGAACATAGCATCCGGGCTTCCCTGTATCGCTAATGCTTCGCTCGTCGGTGAGTACGCCTACTTTGGGAGGGAGGCGGAGTGTAACTACGCTACTGGGGCGCGGGTGCAGGGTTATCTCAAGTCACCGGCTATTGCCATCCCCGAGTGTGTAGAGAGCGTTGTGATCGGATTCGATCAATACCGGTCTGTGGAGTACTACCCGGATGCCTACGACAAGACGTGGCTCGAAGTCAGCTTCGACGGGGCATCATGGGAGATGCTATGGTACCGTGATTCGGCGACTCTCTCACCGGAGGGGAGCCACGTTCAGGTAGGAAGATCCGTCCCGCCGGGTGCTACTCAAATGTGGCTCCGTTTCGGATTCGATTCGGTGGATAGCTTCTACAACCGCTTCCCGGGTTGGGCGATCGACAACGTAGAGGTTCTGAACGGGGCATGTGTAGGCGGTGCCGCTCCGACTTCCTTGGATCTCCCTGCTGGAGGGAGAAGGTCAGCCCCGCGTAACCTCATAGAAGTGACGAACTCCCCCAATCCGATCACAGATGTTCATACGACGACGTTCGTGGTGAAGGGGGTGGCCGCTGAGGCGTTGCGGATTCAGATCTTTGACCTCAGCGGTGCCCTTGTCTACGAGGAGAAAGTCAACGGCGGTGAGCTCGAATGGCACACCGACAACAGTTACGGAGAGTACCTTGCGAATGGCGTCTACCTCTACCGGGCAACAGTAAAGGTAGAAGGGATCTGGATAGAGATCCCTATACAGAAGTTAGCCATCATGAGGTAGAAATCAGGGATGAAATAACGGCTCCAGGCGATAAGCCTGGAGCCGTTTTTCCCTTTTGGGTTCTACATTCGCAGAAGTAACTGGGACAATGGTCCCCTCGATATCTGACGAGTACCTATTTCTCAGGTGACAAGAATCGCGTAACGATGCGCCCTGAGCTGGACAATCTCATTGGAATTATCATTACTCTCTGAGAAAGAGAGGGGGGTTATGATGGTGAGAAAAAGGTATCTTGTGGTGCTGGGAGTCGGCTTGTTGGTGGGGGCCACCTGGATGTCTGCCTTCGCTGTGGAAGTAGTGGATTTTACTGTGACCCCCCCAACCCCCATAATTGGGCAACTCGTTACCTTCACTGAGAATTTGAGCGGATTTCCGGAGGGCTACATAACCAGTTATGAATGGGATTTCGGCGATGGAACAACGGGGAATGGAGAATCCGTCGAGCATCAGTACATGCTTGCCGGTGAATACCGGGTTACCCTAACGGTGATCGATGAGCGGGGCGGAGAGACGATGCGGACCAAGACGGTCACCGTCGTTCAACCGGAAGCCGATTTTGGCTGGGAGCCGGTCACTCCCACCACTCAGGACGTCGTGCATTTCGCAGGGATGGCGATTCCCGCCCAGGGCGTTGCCGGGTGGAATTGGGATTTCGGGGATGGCGGAGGAGCTAATATTCAAAACCCACCACATACCTTCGCTCAAAAGGGGAATTATCAAGTGACCTTAACGGTGGTTTACGAAACCGGGGCCTCCGCTATTAAGGTAAAGTATATTGAAGTAGTGAATTCTCCGCCTATTGCTGATTTTACCTATTCTCCTGCTGAGCCGAGGGTAGGGGAATCGATCACTTTCACAGCCGATGGATCAAGCGATCCGGATGGGTCTATCGCTTCGTATGCATGGGATTTCGACAATGACGGAATCTTCGAGATTCAGGGAGGGGACTCGGCAAAGACCGTTGTCTACACCTTCGACCGGGGAGGAGCATATGCCGTTACTTTGCGGGTAACGGACAACGAGGGTGCATCGACTGATAAGACGATTCAAGTGTCTGTGACGTGGAGTGCGCCAGTCGCTGATTTTAGCGTCAACCCCAATGAGCCTAAAATAGGGGAGACAGTTACGTTTGATGGTAGTAGCTCTACAGATGAAGACGGAAATGGGACGATCGTTTCGTACGAGTGGGATTTCGATGGTGATATGAGGACTGACGCTCGGGGGAAGACGGTGAACCATGTCTTTTCTGTTGTTGGTGCTGCAAAAGTGACGCTCACTGTAACTGACAATACAGGCCTTCAAGGGCAAAAAACCGTGTGGGTCAATGTCCAGAGCACCCCGCCTGTTGCAGCATTCACCTTCACTCCCGCTACCCCCTATACGGGTCAGGGGGTCTCGTTTGATGCAAGAAGCTCCCATGACCCTGACGGTTCTATCATTCTCTACGAATGGGAGTTCGGCGATGGGAGCCCGAAAGCGACAGGAGACGTTGTTAGTCATACTTTTCAGGATGCTGGGGTATACCCCGTAAGACTCACAGTCACCGATAGCGATGGAGAGTTTGACGTCATAACTCAGGCTGTGCCGGTGGGTATTGGAGGTACAGGCGGAGTGGCTAATCAGCCCCCGGTGGCGGACTTCAGTTTTAAACCGGCTGAAGGGCCGGATGTCAACCTGAACGAGGTCGTAACCTTCAAGGCGGATGGTTGCAGCGACCCGGATGGGAGCGTCGTTTCATATGAGTGGGATTTTAATAACGACGGGATCTACGACGCGACCGGAACCCAGGTTAACCACATCTTCCACCGCGGTGGAGGCCAGATCGTGACGCTCCGTATACGGGATGACGAAGGGGCGCCTGGGTTCAAGACAAGGGTGGTCTCGGTCGAGTTTATTAGGCCTATAGCCGACTTCAACTTTGCACCGGAGAGACCGAAGGTTGGCGAGGTCGTTACCTTCGACGGTAGCCCTTCGTCCGATGCGGATGGCCGAGTCGATTTTTACGAGTGGGACTTCGACAACGATGGGAATCCGGATGCGACAGGGATGACGGTTACGCATGTCTTCAGGGAAGGAGGAAGCAGGCCGGTGACCCTCAAGGTAACCGATAATGACGGAGTTACTAGCTTTATTACAAAGTCGGTTCCCCTGAGAATTAATACTCCGCCTGTTGCCGACTTCACATATGCACCAACGAGCCCGACGGTGGCTGACACGATTACATTTGTGAGCACCTCGACCGATGCGGATGGTGTGCTCACCAGCTGGTTGTGGAACTTCGGCGATGGAACGACGGCGAGTGAGCAGACACCATCGCACAAGTATGCAGCTGCCGGGACGTACACCGTCGTCTTGACCGTAACTGACAATGAAGGCGCAACGGGAGAAAAGGTGAAGAACATGACAGTCGCCGCTGTTTCGAACAGCGCGCCGGTGGCGGACTTCACCTTTGCACCGGCGCTACCCGGGGTCGATCAGGAGATCCAGTTCACCGATCAGTCAACCGATGCTGATGACAATATCACTGGATGGGCATGGGATTTCGGGGATGGGACGACGAGCACATTGCAAAACCCGACGCATGCCTACACGACAGCCGGGAACTACATGGTGAAGCTGGCAGTGACAGATGCAGAGGGCTTGACGGATACTGTGACGAAGCAAGTCGTCGTCGGTGGTACAGGGGCGGAAGTTGGCCTCTACACCTATCCGAACCCTGCACACACCTATGCGACGATCGCCTATGTGCTACCCGAGGGTGCGACCGATCCGGTCCTGCGGATCTACGATATCTCCGGCCAGCTCGTCCGCGAGGAGGATCTCGCAGCCAGGGAGACGACGTATCTCTGGGATCTGCGCGATGACAGGGAAGATCCGCTTCCGAACGGCCTGTATCTTTGCATCGTTACTGCGAAGAAGGCGAATGGGCGGACGGTACGCTCCGACGTATTCCGATTGTTGATCGTAAGATGAGGCAGGGGACGACCGTGAAACGAAGATCTTTCTCGATGTTGGTGGTTCTCCTCGCGGCCGGGCT
>CAYLVL010000259.1:0-4443 GCA_964387135.1 uncultured Planctomycetota bacterium | reverse complement strand
AATGCGGCGCTCCGATCGAGAAGCCGCCGGAATTCGCGAGACAGGAGGGACCTTCGAGTAAGTGCCCGCGATGCGGCGCGTCGGTGCCGCAGGGGGTGAAGTACTGCCCGTCGTGCGGAACGAACCAGGAGACGAATCCGGTAGTTGAAACTCCTGTGAAGAAGGTCGAGAGCGCGATAACCATCGATGCGACCGATCCCGTCCCGGACGCCGAGGCGTGCCCGCGATGCGGGGCGATCCCGAGGGGCACGGGCAGATTCTGTCATAATTGCGGTAGATTCCTCGGGACCGATATCGAGGATGTCATCTGCCCGGACTGCGGATCGACCAATCCGCTGAGATACGCGCGATGCCAGTATTGCGGCTCCGAATTGCCCGAGCCGCCTAAAAAGAAGAAATGAATCCTCTTGAGGAGATAGAAACACCAACCGGAGTTGAGCCGGGCGATCTGTACGACGAGCACCTTCGTCGCGACTACCAGTATACGAAGGATGTCCACTCGCTGGACATGACGGTCGCGCTGTTCAACAGCTTTATTCTGCATCAGTCGGTGGGGGAGACGTTCCTGCTGGCGGAGCTTCTCTCGAGGGAGAAGCCGCGAGCGGGTCGCGAGTCGCCCTTGAATCTCGTGCTGCTATTGGACCGGTCGCACTCCATGTTCGGCGGGCCAATCACCGAGGTCATCAAGGCAGCGAGGGTTGTGGTGGATCAGCTCACCGGTCGCGACAGCCTTACGGTGATCGCGTTCGATCACGAGACGAAACTCATCCTGTCGAGCAAGAGGGTTCTAAACAAGGAAGAAGCCAAGCGACGCCTGAACGGGATCGAGGTTCTCGGCGGATCGACCGATCTGCATCTCGCGCTGAGAACGGGTCTGAGGGAGATGCGCGAGTACTCCGGCGACAACACTATCGACAAGATGGTGCTCTTAACCGACGGTCGTCCGACTCATGGCGAGACGGAAGACGAGAAGTTCTTCAGTCTGTCGGAGACGATCCGGGAAAACGGCGGGAGTGTGAGCGCGGTGGGTGTCGGGCTTGATTACAACGAGGATTTGCTCAGCGCGGTGGCGAGACTCTCCGGCGGCGGCTTCTATCATTCAGCAAGGCCCCGCGAGATCAAGAAGATTTTCAAGAAGGAGATCGCGCATTTTCTGAACGTGAGTCATCGCGCGATGGAACTGGAAATCATTCCTCGGAAATGGGTGAAGGTGAAGGAGATCTTCGGGCTGCCGCATCGATACGAGGGCGGCAAGCACATCGTGAAGCTGCCCGACCTGGAGAAGTACACCGAGCAGACGGTGCTGGCGACGCTGCAGTACGAGTCGCATCCGGCTGGAGTGTTCAGGCTCGTGGATGTGAGGGCGAGGTATCATCACGTCGGCTCCGGAATCGAGGGAGAGCTTTCGGGATGGGCGGCGGGGAGATTCGTCGACGACCCGACCATCATCAAGCGCGGCAAGAATCCGCGGGTCGACAAGGCCCTGCTGAGGAGGAACGTCAAGAGCGACCTGATCAGCACCATTCGCGGCATACGCACGCGCGTGCTGAGTCGAGAGGAAGCCCAGCATCAGCTCAAGGACTACCAGCGCACGCTGATACTGTCGGGCAACACGAAGGAAGCGAGAGAGCTCGGCGAGGCGATCCAGCAGCTCGCGAAGGGTCGGGACGAGGACGCGAGCAAGACGCTGGCTCAGTCTACGTTCTCTCTGGAGCGCGGCAAGCGGGATACGGAGGATCATCCCTCGGATGAGGGTGAGGAAGAGGTCGATGAAAAGGGCGGTGACGACGAATGATCGTCTGCCCTGTCTGCAATCACGAGAACTCCGAGAGCGAGGACTGGTGCGTGGAATGCGGCTGGCTTCTTGCGCAAAAACCGCCGGACACGACCGATGTCGAGGATGAAGATATCGGGACGGAAATCCCGTTCAAGGCGTTCGTGGTGCTTCCGGAGCGCGGGCGGGTGGCGCTTCGCAAGGCCCGGACGGTCGTCGGACGGGAGTTCGGCGATATCCTTCTTGCGGAAGACCTTAACGTGAGCCGCATCCATCTCGCACTGGTAGCGGACAGGGGCGGGTTGTATGTGGAGGACCTTCGCAGTTCCAACGGTACTCTCCTGAACGGAGTCAAGATTCCGCCGGGAAAGCGGTATCTTCTATCCGACGGCGATGTGGTGACGGCGGGTGACAGTCCGTTGAAGATCGAGTTCAAGGGTCTCGCGAAAGAGGGCGAGGAAGCCCCGGGGCTTTATCTTGTAGACGAAGAGAAGAACAAATATCGACTCCGACCGGGCGACAACACTGTAGGGAGGCTGCCTCTGAATACAGTAACCGTCGAGTCGAGCCCCTACGTCGCTCGCGAGCATGCCCTCCTCTCCATCGAGCAGACTCCATCCGGCCTGCTTTTTCTTTACCTTACCGACCTCGGATCGTCCAACGGGAGTTTCATCAATCAGAAGCCTGTCCCGGCGCATACCCGCATCAGGGTCCATCCGGGCGATGAAGTGACATTCGCGGATGTCACCTTCCGTGTGGTCGAAATCACACCGGAGGAGGATTAAGCGGTTGTTCTGCCCCGACTGCGGCCGCGAGTGCAAAGACGACGAGCATTACTGCGCGAGTTGCGGCTATCCCCTCGACAGCCTGAGGAAGCGGATCGGCATCGAGCAGAGTAATTCGCTCGGCTGGGCGGAGAAAATTCTCAGCGTGCCGCAAGTCAAGCAGCGCCCGGTCAGCGAGCTGCCGCTTGTATCGTTTGACACCGGAGAGGAAGCACCCGCCGAATCCGAAGCGAAAGAAAAAGGTGTGCTTTGCGAGCGATGCGGCAAGAGGGTAGATGTCGGGATGATCTGCCCGAACTGCGGCGACAGGCTGCCGATTGTCGGTGTTGAAGATCCGTACATAAGCGAGGTGCTCAGGGGAGCGCTCAGGCTTGTTTTCGCGCCGAGGGATTTCGCGATCAAGCTCGCCTACCCCGCCAGGGCCGGGATCTTGCAGCCGTTCCTCTGGCCGGGCGTTTTCTCGGCATTTTTCGTCTTCTCGCTTCCGTTCAGCAAGGCAGGCGAGTGGCAGCGCGGCACCGACCTGGCCAACATCCTCGTTCCCGCCATCGCGCTGATCCCGATCTACATCCTCGGCATACCCCTTCTCATCTATCTAACAGCCGGTCTGACTCACATCATCGGAAAGGCTCTTGGCTCAAAGGTGTCCTTCCGAAGGACGCTGCGGGTGCTCTCCGCGGGCCTCATCTGGCTCATCATCTTCGGCACGCTGAGGAATGTCCTCCTGTACGCGAACTCCTACACCGAGGCCGACCTTCTGCATTTCTTCAGGTACTACTTGATCGATCCCGATTTCATCAGGGAACTTCTCCCGAAGATCACGCGGATGATGTGGGCAGTTACGCTCGCGTTTATCGGCTGGATGTACGCGTGGATGTTCGGGGGACTGTATCGGTTCTCGTGGTGGAAGACACTGTTGCATACTCTGGCCACGTACTGCTCGGTGCTGTGGTGGGTGTGGCTTTATGTGATGATTGTCATCCCGCTCAAGGCAAGTGGGTTCCTTTAGATTCATGCATCATCCGGAAGCGGCATAATTGCGTACTGAATGATAATATTAAGTGACCTGAGAGAATGAAACCGCCCCTGTCAAAGCAAACCTACAAGCCCGGACGTCTGGAGCTGGTGCGGCTCGGCATCGTGCTTCTGATCGCGTTCCTGCTGCGGCTGTACCTGGCGCGATTCGAGACGGAGGTCGGGGTCGACAGTGTGCACTACATCCTCATGGGCGACAACATCGCGCATGGTGTCAGCTTCGATACATGGAACACGACGGGTGGCCGATGGATTCTACCGCCCATGTTCCCGCTCCTGGTCGCTTTGTTGAGGATGCTGGGAGTCGGGCTTGAATGGTCAGGGCATGTTGCGAGCGCAATCGCGGGAACGTTTCTTCTGGCTCCCCTTTACTTCCTTACCCGGAGGTTGATGGGAAAACAGACCGCGCAGATTGCTGTTCTGCTGGCAACGTTTACACCAATACTCGTTGACTACTCGGTCGTTATTCTTACGGAGAACCTGTTCGCAGCGTTTGTGCTGTGGATGCTCGTGTTCGTCCATCGCGCTTACTCCGAGAAAGGCAAAACGTGGGATTCGTTCTGGTCGGGGATCCTCTGCGGAGCGGCATTCCTGACCAAGACGTTTGGGATCATCCTGCTTCCCTTCCTGCTTCTGGGCTACCTGTGCAGTCGCGGCGGTCATTCGAAGCAGCCTGCGATGAGACAGGCAGCCGTCGGTCTGCTCGGCTTCGTAATTCTGGCCGTCCCGTACTGGATCGGCATCCATCACGCAACGGGCAGATGGACGCTCGACGGGAAGGGCACAGGTCAGGGAGCGAGGATATTCGCCGCCGATCTCAGCGAGGAGCATATCGATCCGAGGTATACC
>CAYLVL010000258.1:2488-4444 GCA_964387135.1 uncultured Planctomycetota bacterium | reverse complement strand
TCTCGCGCATACGCTCACTACCGTGCTCGGGAGCGAAGGTGACTGTTTTCGCTCCGGAACGGGCAAGAGCTTCGAGGATTTCGACGGTGGTACTGGAAACCGTGAGACTGCTGACTGAGACCTCGTAGCCTTCCCCGGCAAGCCTGTCGATTATAGGCACAAGATCGGGATGATCACCCACCCGGCTTGAAACAAGACCTATTGTGGCTTCATGAGGCGCGAACATCCGCGCGTTCAACAGGACGCTCGAGTAGGACCTCTGGGGACCGGGTGGAAAGACGTAACTCAGAAGGCAGAACCTGCACCCGGAGGGACATCCGGAGCTGAGCGCGACGAGGTTTTTCGAGCCGTATGCGCCCCCGGGAGTCACGATCGGAGTATAGGAGGGATGCTCATCAGGACGGTCCACCGGAGCCTGGATCAGGCTGCGGTCCTCCCGGTCGATAGCGGGGACATAGACACCATCCTCCTGGTCGAGAAGCTCATACAGCTTGCGACGGCCCTCCTCGAATCGCGCTCCCTGGAGAAGAGAGTAGACCTCAAGGAATCGATCCAGTATGACCGGCAGAGTCAGCTCACCATCGCCGATCGAGATCACATCGGCGATCCGGCTCAACGGCTCCGGATTGGCGGTCGGAGCGATTCCTCCGACGATTATGAGAGGCAGGGAATGTCGGTCTTCCCTCATAACAGGGATTCCAGCGGCATGGAGCATACGAACGAGATGGAGATAATCCAGCTCGAACGAGCAGGAGACAAGAATCGCATCGAGTGACTTGACCTCCAGGCCTTCCTCCAGCGTTCGGAATGGATAATCGGTTCCGTCGGCGGATTCCAGGACGATTCGATGCGTGATTATTCCGGGATGCGAGTACGCGAGGAGATGGACAAGCTGGAATCCAAGGCTTGCTATGGCGACCGGGTAAGTATTGGGATAGAGCAAACCGACATGGATTGGCTCGGAGCCGGGATCGTTGGGGGGGAAGCGTCGGATTTCCTTCAAAACACCAGGCATATCGTCTTTCAAAACAGGCTCATCTGATCGATGTCCTCAGGGCTTGCCTTGCTCGGATAACGCATGGCGTCGGGCATGGCCCGCGTCAAGATATTCACGAACTCCTTCGCGTTCATGGCGGAGTAACCATAAGGGTGGTTGTTGAAAAAGAGCAGGACAAGGTCCGACCGCAGACTGAGCTTCCTGACCTTCAGAAGTATCTCCTCCAACTCGCTGCGCTCGTAGTTATAGGTATACCGCTCTTCCCTGCCCTCGAACCAGCTGTCCTTATTCCGACCGTGAAGACGGTAGTAGGCGGGACCGGCTGTATAGGTCGCACCGGTAGGCGGAAGACCCGGGATATCGGGGACATCAACCGTGCACATCGATACGCCCAGGTCCTTCAGAAATTCAAGAACGCCCTGCTTCCACCAGTCCTTGTGGCGGAATTCAACGACAAGGCTATGATTCGGGAACATGGCCCTGAGCTTCTCGATGTGATCCCTCGCGTCCCTGGTGTTATGGAACGACTGCGGGAACTGTGCAAGGAAGGCCACGAACTGCCCGGAATCCTCGATGGGTTTCACTGCCTCTTTGAAGAGATCGGCGTCGGGCCCACCGGCTTCCCTCTCGTGAGTGAAATTGCTGTTGAGCTTGACGACTATCTTGACATTCCCGCCGGTGCGCTTCGGGTAGTTTCTGAACATAGCAGGTGCGGGCGGACGGTAGAAAGTGGCGTTGATTTCCACGGCATCGAACATGCCGGAGTATGTCTCGAGCATGTTGCCTGTATGGGTGCCTTCCGGGTAGACAGGGCCGATCCATTCCTTGTAGTAATAGCCGGATGTGCCGACATAGACGGGCATTGGATACGGCTATTCTAGCAAATGAGTTACGAGGAAAGAAAAAAGAAATGGAAAGGATTGGAACCACGAAGACACGAAGACACAAAGAGGAAAAAA
>CAYLVL010000258.1:0-2388 GCA_964387135.1 uncultured Planctomycetota bacterium | reverse complement strand
TCTTTCTTCTTTTCTTCTTCGTGTCTTCGTGCCTTTGTGGTTATATCTCTTCTCCTCTCCACTCTGCCTTCATATGCTACAATCGGCGCAAGATGAAGATCATCCGCGAACCCAAAGTCTACATTCTCGCCAGGCAGGTCCTCGATGAAGACGCGATACGGGAGTTCCTTGACGACGAGGGCATGAGCTGGGAGACCGATACCGACGTTCCCGCGGAAAAGATCGCGGAGATGGCTGGTAGAACGTGCTACCTGAGTTTCGGGAAGGGTCGGAAGTCAAATAAGGCATACCTGGAGCACATCAAGGAAGTGAAGCACGGATCGGTTACCGAGCACGCGGTTTTCACCTTTCTCATCACGGGAATCAGCAGGTCGCTGACGCACGAACTGGTCAGGCACAGGGCGGGATGGGCGTACTCACAGCTCTCGCAGCGCTATGTCGACGAGTCCGACTGCAATTTCGTCGAACCGGACCTCATTGCGGAAGATGAAGAGCTCCATGCGGAATTCATGGCGGTTCTGGACATGGTCAGGCCCGCGTACGAGAAAATGACCGACCGACTGGCCTGCTTGATCGCTGAAAAATACCCGGAGATAAAGGACCGCACGACCCTTCGCAAGATGGCGCGACAGGCCGCGAGATGCATCCTCCCCAACGCGACAGAGACGAAGATCTGCGTGACCGCTAATGTCCGCGCGCTGAGACATTTCATCGAGCTCAGGGCGAATCCGGCAGCCGACTTGGAGATACGAAGGCTCGCGGTAATGATATGCAGGCTCATGCAGAAAGAAGCGCCGAACCTGTTTGGTGATTACGAAATTTACCGTCTGCCGGACGGCACCGAGGCGTGCAGGACCGACTATGTGAAGGTCTGAAAGGAGAGAAGCATGGCGAGACCATCGTTCGAGACCGACGGCGAAAAGAAAATGTACGAACGGGGGCGCAGGGACTCGCTCGAAGAGACTTTCAGAATCTGGTATGCCGACCTCAAGGAAAGAGGCGCGTTCCCGGACAAGGACCCCCAGGCGTTCGCGCAATGGGGGATGGACGTGCTCATGCCGGAACTTAACAGGTATCGCGGGCAGGATGACCTGTTCGACCGACTCATGAACGCCTGAGCATTTGCCGAGGCTCCATTGTTTGACCTTATCGCCATACCCGCGCTGATGATCGCTCCGGCGGGATTTCTTCTCTACTATTTCTGGATACGCGACCGGTGGGAAAAAGAACCATGGGGAATCATCTGGTTCCTGTTCGGGCTCGGCTGCCTGAGCGTGCTGCCCGCCGGTGTGATTGAAATCGCGACTCTCGGGATCGAGATGGAGCTGGAGACCGTCGGCCAGGTTTACTTCGCGTCCTTCATTGCGATAGGTCTGGTCGAAGAAGGGATCAAGCTTGCATGCGTCTACCTCTTCACCGCCAGGACCAGGCATTTCACGGAGGAGATCGACGGCATCATCTATGCAGTCGCGGTCGGACTGGGATTCGCGTTCCTGGAGAATATCGTCTATGTGGTCGGGGCGCTTCTCGAGGGTCCGAACGCACTCGCCATGGCGGTCCTCAGGGCATTCACGGCGGTACCCTCGCACGCGCTGGACGGCGTGATGCTCGGCTACTTCCTCGGGCTCTCGAAATTCATGCCGCAGAAGACTGACCGCTTGAAAGCCCTTGCTACCGGTCTCATCCTGGCGACATTGTTTCATGGCCTGTACGATTCGTTCGCGCTGCTGCTCACAGTCCTGCCGGAGTCGAGAGCGGGATGGTGCATTGTCGGAATAGTCTGGACCCTCATCGTGCAGTGGGGCGTGGCCCATCGTCTGCTTCGCTCGGCACAGGAGCTGGCGACCACCAGATGGCGCGGCACGAAAGCCCCTATTCACAAACCGAAGACCCTCAGGTTCTGCCGCCATTGCCAAGCAGTCATTCCCGCCGAGGCGGTTTTCTGCCCTCAATGCGGCGCCCCCTTGCCTAGAAATCGATCCTTCGGGCTATAATAGATGGTGATGGTTGTCTCACACGGGGCAATATCGGATCGCGCGCACCGGCTTCTGGTCGGCTTGGTGGAGTTATACATACGGACCGGCAGGCCGGTGTCAAGCGCCGCGCTCAGCGATGCCGTCAAGACGCCGGGCGAGCATGTGCCGCCATCGACCGTGCGGATGGAGCTGGCCGAACTCGAACGCATGGGCTACTTCACCAAGCCGCATCCGTCGAGCGGACGTGTGCCCACATCGCGGGCATACAGGCTCTATGTCGACTCGCTGGAGCCTTCTCCGAGAGGTATCGAGCTTTCACCGAAAATGCTCGAAGCATGTCGGGCGCTCTCGGGAGAATTGAGGCGACTTCTCGATTACGCCGGTGATGTGCTCGCGAAGGAAAGCGGATGCC
>CAYLVL010000257.1:0-4456 GCA_964387135.1 uncultured Planctomycetota bacterium | reverse complement strand
AGGTCATACAGCCCTTCCGGAGCGTCATCCGCCACTGAAAGCGTGATATGAATCTCCGAGTCGCTGATGAACGTCGTGTAGACATCGTAGATGTACTCGGTCGGCGACCCCATGTACTCAAACGACACTTCGATTCCGGGCTGGAAATTCGCACCCCACAACGTGGTCGTCCCGCCGATCGCCCCGATGCAGAAGTCCGACGGAACCAGGTTCCCAGGCTCCGGAGGCGGAATGATAAGCTCGGTAACCTCAAATGCGTCCACAAGCTCGTCGTACCGCATGTCGGGATTGGCGACCCTTACGGTGTAATAGCCCGGAGGAGCGGTATCGCTTATCGTCACCGTGCCTTCGACAAGGCTCGATGTGATCACGCTCGTGCCGAGAATGAAATTTCCGCCGTCCGGAATAAACTCGACTGTTGCGCCCGCATCAAATCCCTGCCCGAAAATCTGTATATTCAGCGTCTCTCCCTGCTCGCCATTGTCGGGGATTATGGCTTCGAGCATTATCGTCTCCAGAACCTCGAAGCCGTCAAGAAGGACATCGTCGCCGCCGTCCGGGTTGGTAACCACAACATCCGTCGGACCCGGCATCGCGTCGATTGCGATATCGATCAGCACGTAGAATGAAGTCTCGTCAATGAAATTGACCGACAGAACCGTGATCCCGGGAATGCCGAAATCAACCTCGATGCCGTCCTGGAAATAATCGCCGGTGAAATCGACCTGGAGGCTCGTATCACCCTGGTATCCTGAATCAGGATAGATGCTCATAATTACCGGCGGCTCGATCGGCGCTTCAGTGACCTCGAATCCGTTCACAAGCGTGTCGTAACGCGCCAGGGTATCCGTCACCGTCACGTCCCTGTAGCCCGGCATTGCCTCCGGATCGATCGTTATGTTCGCGTCGATCTGGTCCGCCGCCATCACCGTGAACGTATTCACCATGATATCCGCGCCGAAATCGACCGTTTCCACTTCGTCGAGATTCTGTCCGATAATCGTGACATCCAGCGTGTCGCCCTGCATGCCCTGTCCGGGGATCACATTCTCAAGGACAGGCGGTCCCAGAACGACCTCGAACCCGCTGACAAGCGTGTCCTCGCCGTTTGCGCCGATTACCGTGACATCGCGATATCCAAGAGCCGCGGTATCGTAGATGTCGAGCTGGACATCCACCTGGCCCTGCGCGACCGACAGGATCGTGACATCAATCCCGCTGCCGAAACTGACCGTTGACACATCCGCCAGGTAGGTCCCGTAAATCGAAACATCCAGCCCCGTTGCGCCTCTCTCGCCCTGTGTCGGATAGACGGATTCAATCGTCGGACTCGCGGCCAGCACCTCGAACCCGTTCATAAGCGTGTAGTCACCGTCGGGATTCTCCACGTACACATCGCGGAACCCCACGAGGGCAAGGGGATCGATATCCAGTTGCACGTCAATGGTGGTACCCGTCTGGCTGATAACACTGACCGTTATATCAGCCCCGAAATCCACAACGGTCACCGTATCAAGGTTCTCCCCCATGATCGTGACAGGCAGATTGACATCACCCTGAGTGCCCTGGGCGGGCATGACCGATTCGATGTAAGGCGGGTAGGTTATGACCTCGATAACCTCGAACCCGTCGTACAGCGTGCCTGATCCGTAATTGTTGGTGACCGTTACGTCCCGAAGGCCCGGCACAGCCATCCAGTCGATATCCAGCTCCACATCGATCGTGGTATCGTCGTAGCTGATGACATCCACCGTGATGCCTGACCCGAAATCCACGTCCTGAACCTGCCCGAAACCCGTGCCTGATATTGTTACAGGCAGGTCCATATCCCCCTGGTATCCCTGCGCGGGATAAACGCTGTCCACTACAGGACTACAGTCCAGAATCTCGAACGCGTCATCGAGCGTTCCGTACTGACCATCCGGATTGGTGGCTCTCAATGCATGGAAACCGGGAGCCGCCGTAGGCTCGATATCCACATCCAGCGTCGCCAGCATCGGTCCACCGTATGTAACCGAGTTGATGGTGATATCCCCGGCCGGCAGGAACTCGAAATCGACATCTTCAAGGAATCCATCACCATTAACCCTTATTGTGTAGCCCGTCTCCCCAATGCAGCCCCAACCCGGATCAGCCATGCCGACTTCCGGAGGCGGATAGCCGAGAACCTCGAACCCGTTCGGAATCACCGCGTTACCGTAGTCACTGTAGACCGTCACGTCACGGAATCCCGGCGTAGCCGTCCAGTCCACCGAAATCGTGCAGTCGATCCGCTCGTTTGTCGGATTGGGCTCCATCACCGCCGTGACGCCCGGTCCGAAGTCCACATCAATAACCGTGTACAGGAGAGTGCCGGTAATCACCACATCGACATCCGTGTCCCCCGTATACGCCTGGTTCGGCGTGACATCCAGGGGTACCGGAGCTTCCGGCTCGATGACCGTGAATCCGTCGACCAGCGCCCCTTGCAGAAAATCCGGATTGATGACAAAGACATCGCCCGGACCCAACGGCGCGCTGATGTCGATATCTATGGTCAGTTGGAGCTCGGTCGGGTCAATCCAGACCACCGGACCTGAAACCGTGATGCCTGGATTCTCGAAGAAAACCGAGGCTCCGTCCTGGAACAGATCGCCGTAGATAGCGACATCCAGTCCGGTCTCGCCTTGATGCCCCATATCGGGAACGATTGCTTCGATCACCGGCGCCTGCGCCATCGCCTTCGTCGAAGGGAAAAGAACGATCGTTACGACGGCCGCGAAGAATACCGCCGATCTCAGAGTCTTGATTACAGCGTTCATCCGAGGTCCTCCTCAGGAAGCCTGTGGATTTTGCGTTGACCATAACCCGGAGCGTCTCCGCTCCGTTCAAACATATGCACCACGTGCCCACCCTCAGGGTCGGTCACCTGTTTTATCCAGAAATGCACTGATACTGCCGCACTGCCCGGGTACGAACGGATCGCATCTCCCGCTTAGCGGAAGATTATATCAGATTGTGAACTTCCGGACAGGTACGGAATCAATATCAGCAGGTTTTCAGCAATTCCGCTCACGCATCGCCTGCGCGGTCCTGCCGGAGCCGCCGTTTCACTTCGACACAATGCAACATCCGGACCGAAATCTCATCCGAAGTCCAGAACCATCACCAATCCCTCTATCTGAGCGGCTTCGCTGACTTACATTGTGTCCGATGAGGAATTGGGCACCCCAGCTCCCGCAGCCCCTTCCTCGCATTCTGAGAGCGCAGATCAGCCTCCGGGCTTTCCCGTTATAACCACCACCGCAGCGGACCAGTCATCCTCGTGAGTCAGACTTATCCACAATTTCCCGATCCCCATCGCCTCTCCCCGCTCCTTCGCCGCTTTCCTCAACCTGAGACAGGGGATTTTTTCATCATCCATCGCGACCTCAAAACACCTCCACCCCAGACCCATCCCCCTTCGTCCCCCGATCGCCTTGAATGCAGCCTCCTTCACCGCCAGACGGACCGCAAGATCGGGAACCGGATCGGGACGCGACAGGCAGTACGCCGCTTCATCATCCGTAAAACATCGCTTGAGGAACCTCTCTCCATGATTCCCGAGCATCCGCTCAACCCGCTTCCGCGCAACCAGATCAATTCCCACACCAAGTACCGGCCCGGCAGACAACCGAAAATCAGGCACCGACGGAACGGTCCGATTGGAATGGGAATCGGAATTGAAATTGGAGTCATCCATCAGGCTGATGATTGTAGATTCTGAAGCGGAAGATGTAAATCGACCGGGTGCCGCCCGCAGATTTACTCCATGGCCTTGACTCTGCCTATTCCCTTCGAGTCTTTGGGTGCCTTACATCCCCCTCAAATCAAAAAAAATCCCCGGAACTTCATTCCGAGGTCTCAATTGCAGGTCTGGTGGGCGGTGCGGGGATCGAACCCACGACCTCCTGCTTGTAAGGCAGGCGCTCTAGCCGGCTGAGCTAACCGCCCCCGTTCCTATTATCTTGATTACAGCTTACCACATTTGCCCCTCCCCCTCAGAAAATCACCCTTCCATCGCATCGGGCAGGCTTGTCAATGCCCAGGATGCTCAATACACTCGGCGTCAGATCGATCAGGTTCGGGTCATCGACCGTTATCGGCCTCGTGCTGAAAAGAACCCCAAGACACGTCGACGAATCGAACGAGCAGTGATCTCCCGACCATTTCTTCAGGTTCGTCTCCACAAGATCCTCCGCCGCCACCCCCAGCGTCGTCTGCCAGCTTACACGATATCCCGGTGCGAACCCGACCACGATATCCGGCGCGTACTCCATGTTGTCCCCGTGGTAGATCTCATCCGCCCGATACGCGTCCACCAGCAGCAACTCGCCCGTCTCCGGATCGCGCATCTCCCTGAGCTTCTCAACAAGCTCATCAATCAGAGGCCCCCGCTCGTTCTCGGTCACAATACCTTCGCTTTCCCGACCCTCCA
>CAYLVL010000256.1:847-4474 GCA_964387135.1 uncultured Planctomycetota bacterium | reverse complement strand
TCAATGTCGGCTATCCGACCCGACGGCAGGCTGATTCGGAGATGGAAGTCCCGATCCACTTCCTGCATGCGCTTGATGAACACCCTGAGATCGCGCCAGTCGGTCGCGGAAAGTGCCAGGAAGCTCTGCTCCTGAAGGCCGGTCGATTCAAGAAGCTCTTCGGCCTGCTCGATAAGCAAGTCGGTCGGCCGCTCACGATAGGGTCGGTAAATCATTCCCGCCTGGCAAAACCGACAGCCATGCGTGCAGCCCCTCACGGGCTCAACCACGACACGGTTCGAGACTCCCTGGAGATGAGGGATGAGCGGCCTAAGCTCCCATGGCGCCGTGCTCAGATCGGGCACGAGGGCCTTTCGGACAACATCGGGACCATCCGCGATGTTTTTGATTCGCTCGATACGCCCGTGGTTGTCATAGCTGATATCGAAATGCGCCGGGACATAGACTCCCTGTATCGGCTCGGCTTCCCCTGCTCCCCCCCATTCGTCCAGAATGGTCTTCTTGATTGCTTTCTCAGCCTCAAGATCCCCCCTCGCCGAATCGATCCGATCGCGATACCCGGCGATGGTCTCAGCGAGCATCACCGCGACTTCCTCCCCGTCACCGAGCACGAAAGCATCCACAAATGCCGCCACGGGCTCCGGATTGAATACCGCGGGTCCCCCCGCTACTACGATCGGCAGACCGCGATCGGACGATCTGATCGGAAGGCCCGCCAGATCGATGAGCAGAAGCAGGTTGGAGAAGCTCAGCTCATGGGTGAGGGAGACACCGAGGATGTCAAACTCGGAAACCGGCATGAAGCTTTCAAGCGAGTAAAGAGGGATACGGGCATCGCGCATCCGTTTTTCCATGTCCGGCCAGGGAGCATAAACCCTCTCGGCGAGGAACTCCTCGCGCAGGTTGAGGATGTGAAGAATCAGTCGATGCCCTAGATTGACCGCCGCGATCTCATAGACGTCGGGAAACCCAATAACGATGCGGGCCAGGGCGGTATCCCACGGTTTTCGGTCAAGGTCGATCTCCCCGGCGAAGTACCTTCCCGGCTTCTCGACATGGGGCAGGATATCGTCGAGTTTCGAGCGGATTTCCTCAGGAACGGCATGTTTGAGGGAGTTTTGCATGAGATTCAATTATACATAACAGGCGCACCGCTACGGGGCAGATAATAAGGGTTGTGAGCCGGAATTCGGCGACATTGGCTCTGGATACATAGCTCCTTCACGAACGGCGGTTCACTTCGCATCAAACCCTAGCGGAAAAGGAGCCGGAGATCGGATGATAAGATACGATTGCGTTCATCTGAAACGCGTTACCAACAACGACATTCTCGAGAAGAACCTTGGCACGCTGCGATGCGATGTCAACCGGGCGGCGCCTGATCCGAGCACCGTCGCGGGCATGGAGTGTCCAGAGGACTGCATGGGCTACCGGCCGGTCTCCTCGAAAGGCAATAACGACACGACCAGCGCGTTCAAAGCCATCAAGGAAGCTTTCCTTTCACTCATTGGCAAGCACTAAGCATAAGAGTCCTGCCAACGGAACCGCGACCCCGTCAGAAGCGGGGATTTTTTTGCATCCTATCTCGCGAACGCTGCCATCATGTTGCTCATCATGTCAAGCAGCCTGATGGTCAAGTACCCGAAAAACGCGCTTGCGAGTACACCGCCTATGAACCCCCCTATCGCCATCAGCCTGCTCTCGGAATCGTACGACTGGCTTATCGACAACAACGACTTGATCCCTGCGACCAGGCATCCGAAGGAAAGGAAAATCGAACCGAGCAGTCCGAGACCGAGTATGAACATCTCGAAAGAAGTATAACATCATCTCCTCACACACCCGGTGAAATCGGGCTTTGCAGCCTGACGCCGCGCCTTGTATTATGGATACGGAAACCGGGCGCATACGGCCGTGCTCAGGCCGATCGCTGATTTCGGGGACGAACCGATGATTCGAAAAATCACGCCGCTACTCATCCTGCTCATTGCCTCGATTTTGCCCGCAAGCTGTGGAAGGCAAACGAGGCAAGCGATTGTGCCGGGCGGATTGGATCAATCACCCTCCGGCGCATCTCGACAGCTATGGGGCATCTGGGATGTGGAGGTGATCCCGGACGGATCGGGATCAGCGGAAGTGGTGTTCACGCCCCTACGCATCGCGCGGATCCACATCAACGCGGTCGGGATAATGGAATCCGGATCGGGAGGAGCCGCTGTGGGAATCGATCCACCGGTTACATTCTCCAACGGCGTCCTGGACGTGACCATTCGTCTCACTCATCCCTTCGGAATGGAGCGATTCACCGGATTCGATGTCAGGGGCATCCTGATCGGGCATGGCTCGTACGGCGGCTTCTCGGAATCCCTCTTCTACGCCGGACCGACCGATCTCGACCTGTTGAACGCTGACGGTCACACGCGTTTGTGGAATCCGACCGAATATAAAGGCTCGGGATATGTGGACGGCAAGCTCGGGACACCGGACGCGATCGCCAATTTCACTGCCACGCTCAACGGCTACAAATACTTCGCCGACGATCTCACGCCGAACATGGCGGTAGGCGATATGCTCAAGGCGAACCGTGGAGCGTTCACGGCGGGATCGTCCAACTCGCGTCACTACTCGATACAGCTCGGCGATAAGGGTCTGACGTTCCAGTACGCTATCGACGCCAACTGGTGGGAGCCAACCGAGCCGATCGAGGTCCCGGATAGCTTCGATGTCGAGCGTGCGAACTGCCCGGAGCCTTACCACCTCGATCTCCGGGTGGAACCCGGCATCACCCGCGACGGCGGATCGGTGGGGTTTACGCTCGATGTGTACGACTGGCAGAAGGACTCCGACACGGCCTGCCTGGAAGCCCCCCTACTCTTCGATGACCCGATGACCCTGACCGATCCCGAGGATTTAGGGGAATTCGTGAGGTTCTCCGGCACTATCTCGAATGACAATCTCAATGATGTCGAGCGGGCCGACATTCTTGTCTATGCGCGTGGAGAGGATCCTGTGTCAGGAAAGACCTACACCGATTACCATCTCTATCGCCTGCCGCTGCCCGGAATCCCGGACGGGGGAGTCATCATAACAATACAGGACGACATGGCGTACAAGACTATCGGGGTCGACTACGAGTATGGCGGCGCGGACTATGACTACGGCAGCGGGAATCCCGCCCCGGTGGGTTACGAGGATACGGATGGGCCGTGGGATTTCACGAGCATTCCAAACGATGCCGGGGGTACCAGGACGGCATTGTCGCCGGACGATCCGGAGGTCGCGGGTTTCGCGGGCGAGTTCAGCGGGCACGTGACGCATTTCTTCCGCACAATGGCCTCCCTGGCGGGAGAGACGGACGAGATATACCAGGCGGAATCCCATAATGAAAGCGCCAACCTTCTCAGGCTCTGGGGTTTCTATTACGAGACGGACGAGCTGCCTCAGCCCGCCATCCCGCTCGAGCCGCCCGTGGATTTCCCCTATCCAATGGATATAACCACTCACTACACGATCGACAAGACCTACACCGTCGTCCCGGTGCTTCTTACCTTCAAGGTCTCGGTTGAGAGATGGGCAATCGGGGAAGGTGTGGCTTTCGTGCCGGTTGAGCCGGGAATACACGGCTGG
>CAYLVL010000256.1:0-837 GCA_964387135.1 uncultured Planctomycetota bacterium | reverse complement strand
GGGGATGGGACACCCAGCCCGCGCTGCTCACGAGAACGGTGGCTTCATTCGAGACCGGCGGCGTTCTGGGCCAGGGACCATTGGGAACCGCGCTGGCGTACGATTGGATAGCCGATGATGGGACGCAGTACGGCTCGCTGATGGCCGGGAACGATCCTGAGGGCGATCCCAATTTCAACGAGACAACCTACGAATTAATTGGGGACGCGAACGCACAGGCCCTGAGAGGGATAAACTAGACCCTTCCCAGCCGGGATTGTCTCGGTAGGCCCACATCTGTGATGTCGGATGAAACTGGTCACCCACTTGCACGTTTGGCCCGATTACTGCATCATTGGAACTCCGAGCGTATTAATAAGTCTTAACTAAGGCATTCTCATCGGGAGGACCGGATGTTTGCTCCTTTTGGACACGTTGTAACCGCGATGGTCACGCCCTTCGACAATGAGGGCAAGGTGGCCGAGGACCTCGTGAGAGGCCTGGTGAAGCGCCTGGCGGAGACCGGCACCCAGACCGTGCTGGTCGGCGGAACCACCGGCGAAAGCCCGACGCTCACCGAGAGCGAGCTTGTCGGCCTGGTCGAGCTTGTCAGGGAGGAAGTCCCGGAAGATGTCAAGCTGATCGTGGGCACAGGCTCGAACTCCACCGCGAAGGCGGTGAAGCTGTCGAAGAAGGTGGCAAAGAAGGGCGTCGACGGCCTGCTACAGGTCAACCCCTACTATAACAAGCCCACCCAGTCGGGCCTGGAGGCTCATTTCAGGGCTGTGGCGGAGGCTGTGGACACCCCGATCCTCCTGTACAACATCCCGGGTCGCACCGGTGTGAACTGCGAGCCCG
>CAYLVL010000255.1:0-4491 GCA_964387135.1 uncultured Planctomycetota bacterium | reverse complement strand
GGTTATGGCTATCCAGCGATGGCTCCGGACCAACTACCGCTATTCACTTAACCCGCACGCCGCCGTGCCGGTCGAGTTAGACGCAGTCGATTACTTCCTCTTCGACTGGACGCATCAGCGCGGTCACTGCGAGTATTTCTCAAGCTCGCTCGCGGTGATGTGCCGCTGCATCGGTATCCCGTCGAGAGTGGTCACCGGCTACGCGACCGGGAACTACAACCTCCTGAAGAACCGCTATGTCGTGCAGGAGAGGCACGCACACGCGTGGGTGGAGATATTCTGGCCGGAGATCGGGTGGGTTGAGTTCGACCCGACGCCGCAGATCTGGTACCAGGGCATCGGCCAGAAGGCCGCGGGCGGGTGGCTGATGGTCCACAATGCGGTCGAGAATCTCTACGTCTATGATCCAAGGGGATATATCCGCGATAAGGCCATACCCGCGATACAGCGGACGATCCCGCCGGTGAGGTATTTCCTGTACCAGCGGGAGCAGGATTTCACCGAGTTCGCGTGGCCCTGCATCAAGCGGGCGAGCAAGGACAGGGAAGGTTCTCTGTGGGTGCTTGCAGGCGCTTTCAGCGTTCTGCTTCTAAGCTTTGTCACAAGGCGCCTGAAAGATCCCGATCGTCTCAGGAACGAGGCCGTGCGCGTCGGAGAGAAATCATTGAGAAGAGTCAGAAACAGCCTTGTCAGGAGAGGAGTGGATCCGAACCTGATCGCGACCGAAATCGACTGCGTGGAAAGGGCCAAGGACATTTCGGAAGAGTGGGGCAGGGCGGTCGGGGACGTCGCTGATTCGTATCTCGCCGTGCGATATTCGGGCAGGAAGATAACCGGGAAGGACATAGCCAGGATCAGGAAGGTCTCGCGGTCCGCATCGAGAATCCCCCGCAACTGACGCACATGAACAAGTACAGACGCCAGCCGGAGGCTGGCGGTCCTGCCGGCTGGCAGCCGGCGCTCCGAGAAAGGGCAAATGCCCGTAGGGGCGCTGCTTGCCGCGCCCGGGGAATAAACTTCCAGCTCAGCAATCTCGCCGCAGCCGTCCCTATCGCATCTAAGGTATGGATGCCCTTCCTCATGCGCTATACTGATGGCCTAACCAATGCGTGGAGGTCGGCATGTTCTCACGATCCTGCTCGGTGGTTATCATTCTTCCGGCGCTCTTCGCGCTTCTGAGCTGCTCGCACGGTGATCCCCTCAATCCCGATCCGTTGGCTGATAACGTTTCTTCTGATCATCAGGCTCAATGCCGGCGTCAGCCATGGGGGCTCTGGGAGTTCCGCTGCGATCCTGTCGACGGCTCGGTCGAAGCGGTACCCCTGCGAGGCGCGATGTTCAACGCGAATGTGGTTCGGTTCCTTCAGCCGCCTTCGAGCCCGGCAAACCTCATCACCGTCGCGCCGGGTCCCGGCGGCGATCCATCGAATGGCTACTGGGTTCTCGACATCACGTTTCGCCATCCCTTCATCGGCGCGAGCAAGTTCCGGGGATTCGATGTCCGGGGAATCATCATGGCCGAGGGCGATGTCGCGAGCATCCACGATCCCACCGCTACCTATCACGCGACAGACGGCACCCGGCTTCTCAATCCGGACGGATACACGCGATGGTGGAACCAGCAGGAATTCACCACCTACGGAACCGTGCTCGGTTACACTGAAGGCGTCAAGGCGATTCCCGGCTTCGAATCCACTTCGACAGTCAACCCATACAAGCTCTTTACCGATGCGCTGGACGAGGAAGCGCCGGTCAACTCCATGAACGCCGACCTTCGAGCGTCCTTCGCCACTCGTCCCGGGGTCAACACGCGACGCTACAAGATTCAGTTCGACCTCGACGGCTCCCCGCCGATCCGCTTCAAGTATGCGGTCGACGCGTCGTGGTCGCTGCCCGATTCCGCATACGCGCCGGAGTACCCAATCGAGGCATTTGACCTGTCCGCCAACTGCCAGGAGCTTTACCTTCTGAGGGACCTGTACTTCGAGGAAATCCCGTACTTCGAGGACGAGTCGACATACGGCGGCGATGCAGTCTTCTTCCTCGGGATCGGCGACTGGCAGGCGACATCCGCCGACAATGTGCTCGATCAACTAAGCCATCTCTGGATTGAGTCGCCGACCCTCATCGACGAACCGATAGATGCGCTTCCCCTGCTGGAGTTGATAAGCTCGAACCACTTCACACAGGGCGTCTATCGCCTGGCGATCGAGGGCTGTCACCCGACCGGGCTGGCCGACCAGTATTTCTTCATCACCGCCGAGAGCGCGCATCCCGACTCGTACATGCCGCAGATCGAGGGCGATCCGTACATGTTCGACTGGCCCGATGCGCCACTTGCCGCGCATAACATTGTACAGGTGCCCATAAATCCGGAGGCTCCGCCGCAGCCGACCGATCACTGGGTGGTCGGCCTGCCCGACTGGTGCGCGCTTACCGAGCATTGCACCGACGGCGCCGACAACCTCCAGCTTGTCACCAATCTCGTCACGTGGGATCTGGAAGGCCCATATAACGACAACCTGGTAGTGAAATGGTGGGAGGGGCATGTGACCCCGTCGCCGCCATACTCGACATACATCATCGAGAACCACATCGCGACGCTGGGTTACATGTTCCGCCGCACGAATGAGGCGATATTCGATCCAACGGAATGCCGGATGATTATCGTCAATTTCGTCACGAGTCCCGGAGGACGCACGCTGCCGTTCACGGAGGACGAGGTGCAGGGGATGAAGGATTTCGTCGCCGGCGGCGGCATTCTCTGCTTCCTGATCGAGAACCCGACCTACTGCGATCCGACTCACTTCGAGACGCTCATGGACTCGCTCGAGGTGCCGCTGGGCTACGGCGGGCAGGCCGAGCCGCCGTCGACAACCACGCTCACGACCGACATAACCGATCATTACCTTACGACCGGCGTCAACTCCTTCCAGTACTGGACATGCGGCGAATTCATCCTGGAGAGCGAGGAATGCGTGTCGCTCGTCCGAAGCTGGTTCGGCGAACACATCGTGCCTGTAGCACCGATAGATGTAGGGTGACGCATTCCTGTAGCTAATCTCCGGATGAAACCTAGCTAATCGGTCTTCTAAAGGTCGTCGTTCGGCCTTAAGCGATGGAGGGAATGAGGCTATCCGCGAAAAACCCAGCCTTCTTGTCTCAGAAGTTGGAGAAGGCTGATCCACGCAACCCCCTGGGCCGCGCAAACATCGGGGATGTGCGGTCTTCTAAGAGGGGAATTGGATTTGTGTTCCTCAGTCACAACGGTGCTGTTGCGGATCTTGGCCAACGCGATGACAAATGGATCTGCACCTGAACGCCCAGCTCTTGTATCTATCAGTTTCTTGTGGTCCTTGAGTAGGCTAATCACACAGTTCTGTATTTCTTCATCGATCTTGACGAACAGATCAGGACGGCTCTTGGCCCATGCGTGGACTTCGTCGTCTTTTTTTTCGAGCTCTTTGAGCACTTCTTCCGTTGCTCTGAGGTTCCCTTCATCAATGAGTTCGTCCAGGTGATCCCAGACTGCTGGAAACACGTCTGGGGGATAAAGACGCCGCCAACCTTCGATGATCGCGCTAGTGTCAATGCTGTATCTCACTATCCTGCACCTTGTACCAATGGCTCACCCATGATGTCGCTCTCGATTTTGCCAAGGTGCTGTAATTTCACATCAAGGAAGCCTGACACATCGCTAAGCGACACAATCCCTGCGTAATAGCTCCTTAGAACCAACTCCGCAAAGAAGCGTCCGACTTTGCTGACAACAACGTGGTGGTACGGAGGATATCCTTTTCCTCGATCACTAAGCTGCTCAATATACTGCTTGTGGAATTCAGCCCGCTTCTGCCTGTAGAATTCCAGAGTCGTTAGATCATTAATTAGAAGGCGCCGCAACAGAGCTTCTCTGCTGGTTCCGTACCTGTTTGAGAGAGTCTTGATTTCTTCATCCGACCATTCAGGGCTCTGCCCGTGATTCTGAACAATCAGCTCACCGAGGAGCGCCTGACGGGGGATGAGCACGGCACCGGCGACCATGTTGCAGAACGTTTCTATTTCTCTTGCCTCTCGGGGAAGATCGGAAGATTCACTGAGATTGCATAGTCCTTCGTTATGCAATGCTATGTGGGTCAGCTCGTGAAGCATGGTGAAAATGCGGCCAGTGTACGTGTCCTCGCTGTTGATCACTACGGCTGGAAAAGGTCTTTTGGCTATAGAGAAGCCCCTAGTCTCTTGAATATGGACTTTGCTGGTCTGGAATACGAGCACGCCTAAGTCCTCAAGGGCTGAAGTCCACATTCTCATGGAACGGTTGCCCGGCGGTGTCGAGACTTGCTCTTCGTAGGTGATTCCGAGAGCTTCCCTTATCCTGGAAGCAGTCTCTTCAGGATCGTCATTCAAGGTGGCCTCTAATCCAAGATCAGGCGGGGGGCCTTCTATCTCGTTGAACAGATCGATAGCCACTTCCCTCAGGAAATGCGCTTTCCT
>CAYLVL010000254.1:0-4498 GCA_964387135.1 uncultured Planctomycetota bacterium | reverse complement strand
GTAATAGACATTGATCGCGTCGGGATAAGTGGCCTGTCCGTACGTCTGGTGCATGATCTGGTCTTCGATTCCCGTAAGGTTCTTCAAGCCCGGATCGGGGATGTAGAAGAAGTCGCCGGTGTTGTAAAGCTCGAAATCAATGCCGTAGTCGTTCCAGAAGTCGTTAAGGTCAAGAAAATCAGCCGCTCCTCTCGACCAGGGCGTGCTGGGATTAGTGCCGAGAAGGTCGTCGGCCGTGCACCACAGAGCCATGTGAACCATCCTCGGCTTCGGATAGCCCGTGTCCGTGACCCAGCCGGACGAACCCGCGGCGTTGCGTGCCTTGATCCGATACTCAATCGCGCTGTAGGGTCCGGAATAGCGGGCGTCGTCATCTATGTAAGACGACGCGGGTGTGGCTAGCGTTACCAGCGGCTCCCAGACCCAGTCGTACGCCACCCAGTCCCAGTTGAGCCTCTCGATATCGTAGTAATCACAGCACGACGTTATCTCGTTCCAGGTCAGCTCCACCTCACGGTTGTCAAGAAGCATGTTTCCATCCGACGCGTTGAAATTCTGCACGTCGGGCGGCGGAGTCGAGCAGCTCGTGTCGATGGTAAATGTGCACGAATCGCATGAGCTTGGCGGTATCTCGCATGACAACTGGGGATTACCCGTGTCCCGCACCCGCACATAGAACGTGTGCTCGGTCTCCGAAAGCCCGAGATAGGTCGCGCTCGTCAGACCGAGCTGCCACGCCGACCACGGATCGCTGTCCATCCTGTAGGAGTAGAACATCGAGCCCGGAGGCGAGTTGTCGTCGGTTCCCGTCCAGTCAAACGTGATGTCCGTGCTGGGCCAGATCGAGTAGCACGCGTCAATGGTGACGGCGGGCTTGAAATTCACCAGGAAGTTGCATACATCGTCGTCGGTCAGACCGGGATTCCCGGTATCTCGAACCCGCACGCGGAAAGCATGTGGTCCGGACGTGAGCGGGCTCCAGTTGTAGCTATTGATCCCCGTCTGCCAGCCCTGCCACACTCCGTCGAGCTCTACGTTGTACTCCATTGTCAGCGGGCTGTCCAGATCGTCCGACGCTGTCCACTGGAACGTGTAGGAGATCGAGTTGACATCCTGTGTCGGCGGATTCGTGATCGTTATCGTCGGTGCGAAATTCACCTTGAAGTTGCACTGCGTCTCGTCCATCCCGCCGGTATCGTCGCGTACCCGCACATAGAACGTGTGATTCCCCGATCCCAGGCTGTTCAGCGTCCGGTTCGTCAGCGTGCCCCAGCTCGACCACATGCTGTTGTCGATCTTCGTCTGGTACTCAAGCGGATCCATCTCGGGATCGCTGCCCGTCCAGTTGAACGTGTAGTTGCTCGTGTTGACGTCCTGACCAGGGCAATTGTCTATCGATACGGAAGGCTCGAAATTGACCTCGAACTCGCACATCGCCTGGTCCTTCATGCCATCCAGGTCCTCCACCTCGACGATCAACTGGTGAGGACCTCCCGACACCAGACCGCTCAACGTTATCTGCGTCGTCCCGTCCGGCATGTTCACCCACCCGCTCCCGTCGAAGTTGTACCTGACCTTCAGGTGCGAAATCGAGGTGTTGTCGTCAGATATGTTGAGCCGGAACGTGTAGCTGGACGATCGCACATAGGGCGCGCAGTTGATGAATTCCACGCTTGGAGGCTGGGGTTCGGGAGGCAACTCAATTCCGAACGTGCATTGCGTCTCCGCCACCTGCCCGTCCAGATCGCGACATTCCACCCACAACGTGTGCGTCGCATCGGTCATGTTCTCGTAGTACGCGCTGCATACATCCGTTTCCCAGTCCGTCCACGGATCGCTGTCCATCTTGTACCGGTACTGAAGCTCGTGGTTCGGCGTGACGTCATCCTCACCCTCCCAGATGAACGTCCGGTTCTGAGTGGAGATTGTCTCCTCGCAGTTGATGAACCACACACTGGGCGGATCGTTGCAGACATAACCCATGTCGTAGAAAAGCCGTGCATACCCCGACAGCACCGCTCCCTGCGGATAGGAGCCTCCAAGCCCGTTGTCGTAGTCGCCGTGCTCCGCGGTGACTATCGTGATGAGTATGTCGTTATCGTACGGGCATGGCCCGCCGGGCAGCACAGGCCCGAGATCAAGCGCTATCTTCGTGGAGTTCGAGCAGTCGCTCTCCATTTCAATCCAGCTGCCGGAGTCAAACACGATCTTGTTGCCCTCGTTTATGAATCCGTCCTGGCTGTCGAGAATGATCCTGTCGATCTCTCCCGCAACACCGGTCGAGTTCGTCATGCCCTGCCAGTCGAATATCTCCAGAGTCAGAAACAGCTCCCCGCCGTTGTCGTACATGTTGTTCCAGTACAGCGTGCTGCCCACCGTCGATATCTCGCAGTGGAACGCCTCCTGCATATTCGCTTCCGCCGGAAAATCGCCTGGTACGTTGATCGGCGGGTTGTTTGCCGGCTCCGCCCAGCTCGCCACCACCGCGTACTGGAACCTTACGTCCGGATTGCCGTCGACCATCGGGAAATCGAACTCATACCTTCTCGTGTTGGTCGAGCTCGTCGAGAACATTCCGCGCTGGTTGATCGACTGGCTGCTCTGGTAATGCGCAGCCACCCTCTCGGTGGGCATCAGGTTGGTCGCAAAGTACTTGTACGGATTAAGGGTCGCCGACCATGACTTGTTCCTGTTCCCCAGGGCGCCCTCGGTGTATCCCAGCAGTCCTTCGGTGGGGAACTCCGCCTGGTTCATCCACCGGGTGTAGCCGTCCGCATTGAGCAGGATCGGATCGTAGTCCGGCTGCGCATATATCACGCCGATATCGGAGTTGGCGATGTACCGTCCGTTGGTGATTACCACTCCAAGCACGTCAAAGCCGGTGAACTGGGTGGCTGCCGGGAACGGATGCGTCAGCGACACGTCCACGGTCACAGTGCCCGCTATGAACAGCTTCTCCATGTCGACCATGTCGATCTGGAGGCTGCTCAGGCTGCCCATCGGCGGCTGGAGAAAGACGACCACATTCAGCGTGTATTCGGCCGAGCGGACGGGTACCGCCTGGAAGCCGTTCTCCGAGTCGAGGGAGATATCCCACACGCCCCAGATCGCTTTGCCGCCCTGCTTCCCGGAAGCCGATGCGGGATAGTCGTGCTCCGCAGCAGCGGTCAGGGACGGCGCATCGCCCGAGTCCCCGCCATCCAGCGCAGGAGCGGACGGATTGTCGCCCCCCTTTCCGCTGCACCCCGGCAGTAGAAAGGCCAGCAGCAAAAGGTATATCAGTATGTTATGGATTGGCAGGTTGTCCTGGTTCCTCTTGAATCCTGTGGCGGACATTGATAAGCCTCCGATAACCTTCTCGCCCTATTGGCGGCGCCTATCGGCGTACACAATATTATTACAAGATCCGATTGATCTCTTGTATGGAAGCGGGATACGAGCAAGGAAATGCCCCGACGGTCTTGTGGACCCCTCGGTTGCCATAGTAAAGGTTATTACGAATAGCGCGATCTGTCAACGAAAAATCGTTGCGTGGGGTGAAATATTTTCATGAAAACGCGGCTCCCGGACACAAAAAAGCCCCCGCCGAAGCGAGGGCATATTCACTGGATCAGAACGGGAGACAATCGGATTATCCGCCGTCGATCGTCATCTCCATGATGGTCCATCCCGCAGCATTGTTGCCCCAACTGTCGAGTGAGTAGGAGTCGAAGCGAATCCAGATTGTCTCGCCGGGGTTCACATACGGGTGCAGGTTGGCATGGCTGTACCTGAGACCCCAACTGCCGCCCCAGTACGGGTTGTAGTTGTACGGGTGGTCGTAGAAGGTCAGAGTTGACCAGGATGAGCCGTTCAGGGAGTACTGGACGCCGCTCCTGTCCCAGTAAGTCTCCTGCCTGGTGCACATGTGGTGAATCTCGAGCACGATGTCACCCGTCCAGCAAGAGGGGATGTCGATTCCATCCGTCCGCCACGCATAGTAGTGAGGCGTTCCGTATGTCGTGCACGCAGAGTTGTCGTCGTTGATCGTGCCGTTGTCGAACCAGTGGCACTGCCAGTAGGAGCCGGTGCGCTGCCAGTTGCTCTCTTCGCCTTCGGAATCCTCGAAGCTGGTGTAGTAGATCGTGGTCGGGCAGACAACCTCGATAAGATCCTCGGCAGTGTAGTCATTGCCGCACTCGTTCTCGACGTAGCAGTCGTACCATCCCAGCTCAACGCCGCTGAGGTCCACATCGCAGGTGATCAGATCGTCGCCGTTGCTGACAACGTTCGTGGCATCGACAGTGTCGGTGTCGCCGATGAACTTCACGATGCAGGTTGTATCGCCCTCGAATCCGCTGCCGTAGATCTCTACGCCGGTGTACGCCTTGGGCTCGGGCTGTACCAGTCCGTTCGGCGGATCGAAGTCGCAGCCGGTAATGTTGACAGTCGCGCAGTACGGGAAGGGCGAGATGTACATGTTGATCTCTCGCCAGAACGCCGCGAGAGTGGCATTGGG
>CAYLVL010000253.1:0-4501 GCA_964387135.1 uncultured Planctomycetota bacterium | reverse complement strand
TGCGCCCTCCCTGACGGTCGGGCTTCTGAATCTGCGCCCTCACTGACGGTCGGGCAAATGACGAATACTATTCCGAGAACTTCCGATAGAGACTTACAAGTGCCTGCTGAGGAGCGGTCTCGGCGACGTCCCTCGGGACTTCCTCGGGACCGATACCGCCGCCGTCCTCGCCTCCGGCAAGGGTCATGGCGATGAGGCGGATCGCCTCGGAGAGGGCTGCGATGTCGATTTCGACCGGACAGCGGCTTTCGCAGGTGAAGCAGGTGGCGCAGTACCAGATAGCCTCGCACTCGATCAACTCATCAATTGCCCCCAACTGAGCGAGATGGACTATCTGGTGCGGCAGGATGTCCATGTCTTCCGCGAAAGGGCAGCCGGACGTGCACTTGCCGCACTGAATGCAAATAGCGACATTCTGATCGGAAAGCTCGATGAGGTGCTTCGTCGCCTCGCGTCTCTGTTCCGGTGTCGGTATCCTGATCATGGCGCTCGCTCGTATTCAAATCCCGCCCCTGCCTGCTCAGATCACGCATCCGATGCAGACGGAGCGGCAGTCTCCTCGCGCGCAACCTTGCTCCGCCCATAGTTGTAGCCCTTATCGAAAGCCTTGTGGTTAAGCTCAATGAAATGACTCGGCACAGTGGCCGAAATCGCGTTTTTGGCCGCCTCGGGATCGATAAGACCGCTGATTCCCGACAAAAAGCCCAGCATGATCATGTTGAGGACCATGCTGTTGCCGAGTTCCTCCGCGAATCGCGCAGCCGGTATGCCGTAGGCGCGGATCTGATCCCTGGGAGTACCCGGCATGACAAGCTCTTCCTCATAAAGCAGAAGCCCGTCGGAGGCCAGGTTCGGCTCGTGCTTCTCGTAGGCTTCCTGACTCATCGCGATGAGGACGTTCGGCTTGATGACGTACGGGTAGCGAACGGGTTCATTGTCTACAACCACCTGCGCAGTGCAGGCGCCGCCGCGCGCCTCGGGACCGAAGTTCTGGGTCATCGTAGCGAAGCCGTCCGAGTAGATGCTGACGGTCTTGCCGAGCACAATGCCGGTCAGAATCACGCCCTGCCCGCCGAAACCCGAGATCACAACATCGGTGCGGCTCATTTCCGATCCTCCTTTTGCGCGACCTTCTTTCCTCTGTCGACACCGCGGCTTTCCTCAGAATTGAACGCACCCGCTTGCGGCGAGCCGGTAAGGCCCGTTATGGGCGGCGTGTACATCTTCCCGAGAATCTTGCTCAGATGCTCCTGCATCGACCGCCCGTAGCTCGGCCTCTCCTCGTCGACGAATTTGCCGACCACGATCTTCGATTGAAAGCCGATGTCCGACTCGCGCATGTCGGCCTTGTGATCGATAACGGCGTTCTCGTAGTAGTACTTCATGAGATCGAGGCCGGTGCCGAGCTTGTTTCGCCTGGCGTAGATGGTCGAGCATGGTGCCAAAATCTCTATGAACCTGAAGCCCTCCCGCTGAAGGGCTTCCTCCATGCTGTCGGTAATGCGCCGGATATGAAGTGCGGTCCATCGCGCGACATAGCAGGCTCCCGCGCTGGCGGCGAGATACGGGAGGCTGAATGGTTTCTCGAAGCTGCCGTATGGGGCGGTGGTCGCGCGAGCCGTCATCGGGGTGGTCGGCGCCAGCTGACCGCCGGTCATCGCATAGATGAAATTGTTGACGCAGATGACGAGGAGGTTCTGGTTTCGACGCGCGGCGTGGATGAAATGATTACCGCCGATGCTGATCAGGTCGCCGTCGCCGGAGAACACCACGTGCTTCAGATCCGGTCTGGCGAGAGTAAGCCCCACCGCGAACGGAATTGCCCGTCCGTGCGTAGTGTGAAAGCTGTCGACCTTGACATAGCCCGCCACTCGTCCGGTGCAGCCGATGCCGCTCGTGACGGTGATATCGTCGGGAGAGAGCCCGGTTTTTTCCAAGGCAGCGGCGAAACAGCCGAGGGCGATACCGATCCCGCACCTGGAGCACCAGATGTGGGGCATTCGGTCCATCCTGAGCAGCAGGCTCTTGGGATGCTCGGGGATACGCTGGTCTGCGGGCTGGGGATCGGATTCTTTCGTGGTGACGGTCATTTCGCCACCTCCCGAATGGCCTGATAGATCACTTCCGGATCGTGCACCCATCCCCCGCCGTGCGGCACCAGCCTCGTCGTGGCTTTACCGGCAGCGCATCGCTCGACCTCGTGCACAATCTGACCGTAGTTGATCTCCGGCACCACGAATGCCCCGACCTTCCCGGCAAGCTCGCGAATGAACTTTTCGGGGAACGGCCAGACCGTCACGAGTCTGATAACGCCGACCTTGATCCCGTCCTTCCTCGCCTTCTCGATGGCCGGGATCGCCACGCGAGACGAGATTCCGTAGCTGACCACGACCACATCGGCACCGTCGGTTTCCTCCTGCTCGATGTGTATGATCTTGTCGGCGTTGAGCTTGATCTTGTTGATCAGCCTGTGCACGCACTCCTCCTGGCAATCGGCGGTCATCACTGGATACCCGCGATCGTCGTGAGTCAGGCCGGTAGTGTGGAAGCGGTAGCCCTTCCCAAGCGGGGCGATCCCCGGAACAAGATCCTCATCCGGCTCATAGGGAAGATAATGCTCCGGATCGACGCGGGTGTAGCGTCTCTCGACGATCTCGATCTCCTCGGCGGTAGGGATGACGACTTTCTCGGTCATGTGGCCGATGCACTCGTCCATCATGAGCATGACCGGAACCCGCCACTTCTCGCTGTAGTTGACCGCCTCGATGGTAAGATCGAAGCATTCCTGGGGCGAGTTCGGGGACAGGGCGATGATCTCATAATCACCGTGCGAACCCCATCGAGCCTGCATCATGTCGGATTGACTGGGCAGGGTGGGCAGACCGGTCGAAGGGCCACCGCGCTGGACATCGATGATGACGCAGGGCACCTCCATCATGACGCCCAAGCCGATATTTTCCTGCATGAGACTGAAGCCGGGACCGGAGGTAACGGTCATGGCTTTGAGGCCGCCCCAACTCGCGCCGAGAACGGCGGCGATGCTGGCGAGCTCGTCCTCCATCTGCACGAACTGCCCGCCGATCATGGGGAATCTCAGCGCGACGCGCTCCGCGACCTCGGTGGACGGTGTGATTGGGTATCCTGCGAAAAACCGGCAGCCCGAGGCGCAGGCGCCTTCCGCTGCCGCGTGATCGCCGTCGAGGTAGTGCGTTCCGGTCAGTACTCCTTTTGGTTCAGCATGCACGGCCAGGTCCTTTTCAAGGCTCCCCCGATATCAGGGAGCCAGTTCCAGGATCTCCTCCTGGTTCAGGCAATAGATCGCGAACTCCGGACATATCCGCTCGCAAAGGTCGCAATTGACGCATCTCTCGGGATGGGCAACCTCCGGAGGGTGATAGCCTTTCTTGTTGAACTCGGTGGAAAGGACAAGAACATCCCGCGGACAGAACTCAACACAGAATCCGCAACCTTTGCAGCGGTCCTTAATGATATAGACTGTGCCTTCCGGGGACTTGACTTTGTCGGAGTCGAACGGTTTGCGCCAGTAATGCGAATCGGGCATCTCGGCCTCCCACGGGACACTTAATCTCACGTGTCCGGGTAGCGTCGCGCACCAGTATGGTTGTCCGTCAGCAAGTGATCGCTTTCATTCGCCCGACGGGGATCGTCGCCAATAAAAAAGGGGCCGCGAGATAGCTCGCACAGCCCGACATTGAGCCCCGAAAACGGTAGATATGGCAAAGAAAGCTTTTACTCTATAATCTGAATTTCCGGTGATCGATTGCCCCGCCAATCGGGGCTGTCTTCCACCATGTGAAAACCATCACTTGCACACGGAAAATAGCACCACCAAAGGGGCATGTCAACAGCCGAACCCTTCTGATGAGCACTAATACGTAGTTTTTGACCACAGTAAAGCTTTTTTGGGCGGGATAGTGCGCGAATTCGTCGATCGGCGCTCGGACTTATTTCATGTTAGAATGCCGAGACAAAGGAGAAAACCGATGTACCGCACCAGCACCCTCACGTTGATAGTCTTCCTGATCGTTCTCTTCGCTCCTGAGTTCGCTCTAAACTCGATTGATAACTCAACCTGTAAGGCTCAGGACAGCGGCGGAACGCTGATCCTGAACGAGATAAGCCCGTGGCCGTCTGACGACGACGTCTGGGTCGAGCTGTTGAACCCGACAGGCAGTCCTGTCGAGCTCGGCGGCTGGACGATCGAGTTCCTGTCCGGCTTCTCTTACACCTTCGGTGAGGACGCGGGATCAGTTGAAGGTGGCGGTCTGCACGTGCTGAGTATCTCGGGGGAGAATCCTCTGAATCCGGACGGCGACGGCTGCGTGCTGAAAAACGAAATTGGGCCGGTGGACGCGATAACGTGGGGCTCGCCGTCTCTCGATATTGAAATACCTTTGGCTTGCGGCCCCCCCGTAGTTCGGACAAGAGGCTATGTGCCCGAAGGAGAAAGCGTAAGCCGAGCGGATGATGTCGTGTTGAG
>CAYLVL010000252.1:0-4505 GCA_964387135.1 uncultured Planctomycetota bacterium | reverse complement strand
CGAGGTTGCGCTCCGCTTTAAGGAAGCGTTTTTCGAGCGCCAGGATCCGTCGCTGGTACATATGCATACCGGTATGGGGTGAATCCCTGCGATGGGGCTGGATTATCACCTCCGTGGGGGATGATAGCATAAAGTTGGGATATTGTCAAGAGGGGGCAATGGATTTTTTGGGGGAGGGGGATCGGAGGCAAGCGCGGGGGGAATTATTCAGAATCGACCCGGGATCCCTTGTTGCAGGATTTGTCGGGGCAGGGGGAGTGTCGGCGGGATCCCGGGCTACGGGACTGGCACCCGCTCATAGTCCTCGCATCTGGAGTGGTTGGGGTCTTCAAGTACTTTGTTCTTCTTCGTGCATACAGGAAAGCCGGCCCAGTCATGACTTCTCTCTCCAGTTTCATGGTCTACTTTAATTGCAGGTAGGTATGTATGTCCCTGGAAGTAAATGCAATCATGACAGTCGTTAAGCATACTGTTCCTCCATGTAAATATCCTGAACCGTCCAAATGCCCGAAGGCTCGCATGTGGACGCCACCGCTCGATTCTGACTGATGACATTCGAAACAGGGCGCATCTTGCGATGCGCCCTGATATTAGCAGTTATCCATCAGTTGTGTCAATAGCCCATGTCCATGCCGCCCATGCCGCCGCCGGGCGTGGCCGGAGGAGCTTTCTCCTCGGGCTTATCGGCGACAAGGGACTCGGTGGTGAGCAGCATGCCCGCGATGGAGGCGGCGTTCTCGACAGCGGCGCGGGTGACCATGGCGGGGTCGACGATGCCGGCCTTGACGAGGTCCTCGTACCCGCCGGTCAAGGCGTTGAAGCCGTAGTTGGCCTTACCGCCGCGAAGCTTCTCGGCGACGATGGCGCCCTCGACGCCCGCGTTGGAGGCGATGAGCTTGAGGGGCTCCTCGAGTGCCTTGCGGACGATGTTGATGCCGACCATCTCGTCGCCGTCGGCCTCGAGCTTATCGATGGCCTTGACGGCGTGGAGGAGGGTTACTCCGCCGCCCGCGACGATGCCTTCCTCGACGGCGGCGCGAGTGGCGGAGAGTGCGTCCTCGACGCGATGCTTGCGCTCCTTGAGCTCGGTTTCCGTGGGCGCGCCGACCTTGATGACGGCAACGCCGCCGGCCAGCTTGGCCAGTCGCTCCTGGAGTTTCTCCTTGTCCCAGTCGCTGGTGGCTTTTTCAATCTCGGCCTTGATCTGTGCGACGCGTCCCTTGATGTCCTTGCTTGAGCCCTTGCCCTCGATGATGGTGGTGGTGTCCTTGTCGATCTTGACCTTCTTGGCCTGACCGAGCTGATCGATCTCGATGGAGTCGAGCTTGACGCCGAGGTCCTCGGTGAAAAACTGGCCGCCGGTGAGGACGGCGATGTCGCCCATCATGGCCTTGCGTCGATCGCCGTAGCCCGGGGCCTTGACGGCGGCGACGTTGAGGGTGCCGCGCAGTCGGTTGACTACGAGGGTGGCGAGAGCTTCGCCCTCGATGTCCTCGGCGATGATGAGGAGCGGATTGCCCTTCTTGATGACTTTCTCGAGGAGAGGGACGATGTCGGCGACCGCGGCGATCTTCTTTTCCCAGAGGAGGATGTAGCAATCCTCGAGGACGGCCTCCATGTTCTCCTTGTCGGTGATGAAATAGGGGGAGATGTAGCCCTTGTCGAACTGCATGCCCTCGACGAACTCGACGGCAGTCTCGGTGCCCTTGGACTCCTCGACAGTGATGACGCCGTCCTTGCCGACCTCATCCATGGCGTTGGCGATAAGTTCGCCGATCTCGGGATCGTTGGCGCTGATCGCAGCCACCTGGCTGATGGCGGTTTTGTCCTTGACGGGGATGGCCTTCTCCTTGATGAAATCGACGGCGGCTTTCGCGGCTGTCTGGATGCCCTTCTTGATGATCATGGGGTTGGCGCCCGCGGTGACGTTCTGCAGGCCGGTCTTGATCATGGACTGTGCGAGTACGGTCGCGGTGGTGGTGCCGTCGCCGGCGATGTCGTTGGTCTTGCTGGCGACTTCCTTGAGGAGCTGAGCGCCCATGTTCTCGAAGGGGTCCTCGAGCTCGATTTCCTTGGCGATCGTGACGCCGTCGTTGGTGATGGTGGGGCTGCCCCACTTCTTTTCGAGGACGACGTTGCGGCCCTTTGGACCGAGAGTGACACGGACGGCGGCGGCGACTTGGTCGACACCGGCCTCAAGGGCACGTCTTGCCTCCTCGTCGTAAGCTAGCTGTTTAGCTGTCATTGTGGTTGGGTCCTCCGTGTATTTTTGTTTGATGATGCGCCCCGGCGCGATGAGCCGGATCCTAAGGCGCGATGGCGAGGATGTCGTCCTCTCTCAGGATGATGTACTCCTCTCCTTCGTACTTGATGGACGTGCCGCCGTACTTGGAATGGAAGACGTGGTCGCCGACCTTGACGGTAATGGGGATGGTCTTGCCCTCATCGGAGAAACGTCCGGGGCCGATAGCGACGACTTCGCCGAGCTGCGGCTTTTCCTTGGCGGTATCGGGGATAACGATGCCGCCGGAGGTGGTGTGGACGTCCTCTTCGAGGGGACGAACGATAACGCGGTCGGCGAGGGGTTTGATGTTCAGCTTCTTTGCTGCCACTTAATAAGACCTCCTTTTTGTCGATTTTCAGCACTCTGCATTTGAGAGTGCTGACGCAGCAATGTTTAGCATAGTAGACTCAGGTTGTCAAGGGGAAAATGGGATTTATGTGGAGGCCGGCTGGAAGCCGGCGTCCTGGTGGATTTGGAAGATGGTTGGGATAGTGCATAATTGGGGTTCTCGCGATGGATGGATATTCCGGCGAGCGAGGAGAGAGCAAAGCGGAGTCAGCGGTTTTCAATGCACGGAGGAGCAGCCTGGGCGGGTGGACATTCCAGTACGGACTGCCGGAGATGCTGGGTTTCTATTACGGGGATTATCTGCAGGATGTTGAGATCGAGGTGGTAGGCGGGGGCGTGCAGGTGCCTTAGAAGATAAGGAGAATGGATCGAGCGGTAGAGGAGGGAGCGGTGATCTGGCTGTTCGACGGTGCAACGGAGAGGTTCGTGGAATATGAGGCACATTGATAGTGAGATTGGCTGAGAGCGACAATGATCGGGATGGAGCTGTAATCCTGCGGGGATCTGCCGAGGGTGGTTTTATAGTTATCGTTCCCGATGCTATAATGGGGAGGAATCAGTGGGTCTGCGATAGATCGCATTCCGCGACGGCCCGGCTTCAGTTTTGCGGGCCAGCAATCACCAGAGGAGGGATAGAAGCATCAAGCGATCTGGTGCGAAAGAGAAGGGGGATTGATGGAAGAATACAAAACATTGTTTATATGTGCATGTGCCTCAGATGACAAAAAGACATTCAGTGGCGGCCATTTCGGCGATGCGGAAGTTTATCTCCTCTATCGCGTTAGTGACGAGGGAAGCGAGTTCATTGAGGAGATTGAAAACACATCCATCGACGAGCAAACACATGGGGACCCCAAAAAGGCGAAGAGCGTCACTTCTCTTCTGAAAAAGAAAAGTGTCCAGGTACTTGTGTCGAGATCGTTTGGTCCCAACATAGTGAGAATAAGAGCTCATTTTGTTGCTGTCCTTGTGAGGAAGAAAGGAATAGAAGAAGGTGTGGCTCTTGTGCGTGAGAATCTCGAAGCAATAGAGCGGGAGTGGCGGAAGGATGGTAGCGAAAGAAAGCACCTGATTCTCTCGGATAAGCGGCTGTAGAATGCAGGGATTGCCGGGTTGAGGGTCATAGAGTGAGGCTGCGACGGACAGGTTCATCGAGTATGAGGTCCATTGACAGTGAGATTTCCGTGGGCTTGATATCTTGGCGGTTTGAAGTATGTTTATAGTTATAATTGTACTCGCTCGTCAGGAGGTTTCGAATGGCATCGAACAGGATCGTTGTCATTGTGCTGGCGGCGGCACTGATTGCGGGCTGCAGTGGAGGCCCGGATCCCGCAGCACCGGCACCCGTTTCATCCGGGAATGCCCCGCCATGGAGCGCGGACTGCTACCATGCAAGCAACCGGGTTCTCTGGGGCATGTGGAGGATCGGGTTCTCGGAGGATCGGGAAGTGGTCGAGGTCGTGCCGGATCGGGCTCTGGCGCTCCATTTCAATCTTGTTCATCTGCTCGAAGTCAGCGCGTGCGATGACTGCGTGAGTGTGCGGAACGTGCGGATACTCCCCGGCGATGCGCTCCAGGCAGATCTTGTGTTGAAGCATCCGTTCCCCGGCCTGAACAGGTTCACCGGATTCGATGTACGCGGGATTTTCATCACCGGCGGGGACTACCTGTTTCCCTCGAGCGGGCTGACGATCTCTACAGGCACGGATAAGCCGCAGCTCCTGCTGCCGGACGGGTACACGACGCTGTACAACCCGACTGACTATCCCCCGATCGATCCGCCGCTGTTCGGCTACATTCCGGGGCATTACGCGCCCGGCGGGGATTTGTCCGCGACGCTGAATCCGTATGTGGCGTACGAGAAGGAGGAGCC
>CAYLVL010000251.1:0-4527 GCA_964387135.1 uncultured Planctomycetota bacterium | reverse complement strand
TCCCCTCTCAACTCAGGACGACACCGCGGCGGCGCTTGTCAAGCATTTCGACATCGACGTGCACGCCTTCCACGGAGCCGACCGCGATTCGTACTACAAGCACATCAACGCGTGCATCGACGCCGGTCCTCACGTTACGATGGACGACGGGTGCGATCTGGTCACAACGCTCATCCGGGCTCGCAAGGAGAAGCTCGACGGTGTGATCGGCGGGACCGAGGAGACCACCACCGGCGTCATCCGCCTGAGGGCGATGGCGGCGGACGGCGTGCTCCCCGTTCCCATAATCGCGGTCAACGACGCGCTCACCAAGCATCTGTTCGACAACCGCTACGGCACCGGGCAGTCGACCTGCGACGGCATCATTCGCGCCACCAACATCCTGCTTGCCGGCAAGACATTCGTCATCGCCGGTTACGGCTGGTGCGGGCGCGGACTGGCCATGCGCGCCGCCGGCCAGGGAGCGCATGTTATCGTGACCGAGGTCAATCCAGTCAAGGCGTTGCAGGCGGTCATGGACGGTTGCCGCGTCATGACCATGGAGGAAGCCGCTCCGATCGGCGACATCTTCGTGACCGTCACCGGCGATATCAACGTCATCCGCCGCGAGCACTTCGAGAAGATGAAGAACGGCGCCATCCTCGCCAACTCCGGTCACTTCGATGTCGAGCTCGACCTTGAGTCGCTCAGCGAGACGGCGACGAATGTCAAGCGCATACGACCAAATCTCGACAGATACACCATGCCGGACGGTCGCAAGCTGTTCCTCGCAGGCGAGGGACGCCTGGTGAACCTAGCCGCGGCCGAAGGCCATCCCGCCTCCGTCATGGACATGTCATTCGCCAACCAGGCGCTTTGCGTCGAGTACCTGAAGGACCATGCATCCGAGCTCGACACGCAAGTCTATCCTGTCCCTCAGGACATAGACTACCACGTCGCCGAGCTCAAGCTGGCATCGATGGGCGTCCGCATCGACACTCTCACGGAGGAACAGGAGAAATACCTATCAAGCTGGCAGATAGGAACGTAGAGCCTCCACCTCATCTGAAGCAAGCGAATCCCCGGGATCATCCCCGGGGATTTCTTACGCTTGGTCCGCAAGACCGGTCGACCTCCCGGTCGCAATACGGAGGGGGCGACCTCCCGACCGCCCGACGCATCCTGGAGGGGCGACCTCCCGACCGCCCGACGCATCCTGGAGGGGCGACCTCCCGGTCGCCCGGACGGGCGGCTTGCAGCCGCCCTATGGTAGAATTACCCAACTGTTTTCCAGCAAGCACATCATGCGTAACTGGCCGCTCATACTCACCGCTGTCATCGCCTTCTGCGCTTTCGCCTTCGGCATGAACAACATGATGTCTCCCGAGATGTACCGCGAGATGTCCCCTCCCCGACTCGGCTATGTTTTCGTGCCCGACGACGACACCTTCACCGGTACAGACCATTACCTCGAAATACAGTTTGTGCAGTTCGGACCCGACTCCGAGGCTCCCGTATCCGTAACCGCATGGCTGATGAGACACGCCGATGACACACCCGAACCGCTTGAGTTCGAGCCGATCAATTATCAGGGCCTTGACACCGACAAATGGATTGCGCTCCTGCCACCTCTCGAAAATAAGGGGGATCGATGGTTCTACTACATCACGATAGAAACAAGCGAAGGAAGGACGATTGAGCTTCGCAAGCGCATGAACTGGTTCGAGAGGCTCTTCTCCGGTTTCTCAAAGGACGAGCAGCTTTTCTGGGTCACGTACGAGGGAAATGTGTCACGCGAGGTACCATTCGGACGATTAATGCTGCTAAGCCACATCACGCTGTCTTCCGGCGCACTGCTCTTCATGTTCCATACCTTCTACTACTCCATGTCAATCCTCGCCCGTCCCCGGCAGGACTATTTCATCAGGGCTTACAGAACGCTCTTCTGGACCTGGCTGACATTCCTCGTCGGCGCGATCTTCCTTGGCATCCCGATTACCTGGTACACATTCGGTGTCGGTTTCATGCCATGGCCCACGCAGGGGATCGCATCGCTTGGCGATGTGACGGACACAAAAAGCACGCAGCTTGTCCTGTGGTGGGGCTTACTGCTTCTTGCATACTTCAGCACCTACCGAGCAGCACTCGCAACCGAGATTGATGCCGCAAAGCTGCGACGCTTTGTCTACTGGGTTTTTGCCGCGATCCTCCTGACCGTCTTCGTGTTCCTGATCCCCCACTCACAATTCATGCAGTCGGGACAACAATAAAAAGCGCGTCGTTGCTCTTGTCTCCTGCTTTGGACGGACGCTTGCGACATGCGATACTAATAGTGATGACATGGTCGTTCGATCCAGATGAACCCGGGTATTACGCGTTCGAACCGGAGAGGTTCCTCATTCCGCCGATGGAGGGCTTCCTGCGGCGCATCCTCGGTGCGCGATGGGGCCTTATCCTTGTCAGCGCACCTCACTCAATCGATCTGCCCGCGATTCTTGAATTCCTCGCCAACTTCTCCCTCCAGCAGGTCTACTACAGTTCCTTCTCAGCAGAGACGGGCGACTTCTACAATCTCGAAGGGGAGAAACGCAGCATAAGAACCATCGAAGAAGTGTTGGAAGAAGCCAGGAAAGCGCTGAGCGAGCCGGAGATCGGCGAAGACAGGGAATGGCGCGTTGAGAGAATCGATGAGGCAACCGAAGGCGGGGAAGAATCCGAGCCTGAGACCGCGGGCAAGGAAGACGCGCAGGATGAGCAGTCCCGACATGTTTCGATACCGCGTAACTCCGACCTTGTTTTCATCTCCGAGATCAACGAAAAGCTGATGCCGAAGGCGGTTGAAGCCGCGATGACCGGCAAACTGGTCGTATCCGGAATCCGTGCGGACGGCAGCTTCCCCGCATTGAAAAGGGCGATTGATCTTCTCGGAAGCGGGCATCTTGCCGCGGCCAGTCTCATGGGAATCATCGGGCTGAACACGGTCGCGAGAATCTGCCCTGAATGCAAGGTGCGAGTGGAGCACAGCCTTAGCGATGAGGACATCATGCTTGTCGGGGGGAAGGAGACCACGGTTCACAGTTACCAGGGGATGGGCTGCGAAGCATGCGGCGGCACCGGCTACAGCGGGCGCATTCTCATACACGAGGCTTTCGAGCTCAGCGAGAAACTGCGAACCGGACTCCTTGAATCGACCCCTCCCCGGCAACTGAGAATGCTGGCGAAACGGGAGGGAATGCGGACGCTTCTCGACGCTACGTGGACTCTCGCTGAAGCCGGCGAAACCACCCTCGATGAGGTGGTGCGGATTGCCGATGTCACCGATCCCGGCAGACAATAGATTCCTGCGCTCTCGGCATTGAGATGGATTCTGCTCCCCGGCATCCGTTTTACGGGTTCCCGGTTCGTCGGCCGGTCGTGTATAATTGGAATGAGAGCTACCGGCCGGGGCTCGCGGCCTTCTGCCCGCTCCCAATCTGGAGGAGCCGCCAATGTACCCGATCAGGCCGATGATCCGCCGCCCTCTCTCGTCACCCGGGCGAGTCGCATTGCTGATTGGAGCCGTGGTCTTCTGGGCCGCCAACATCGGGCTCATTATCAATCATCAGCTCGCGGTCGAGCGACTTCCCGATACCCCGCCGAACATCGCCAATGACGGTGTGGTCTATCAGACCACCGACTACTCCTGCGGCCCGGCATGTCTCGCGACCCTCTTCAGTCAGTACAACATCATCCGGAGCGAGCGCGAGTGGGCGCAGCTCGCAGGGACCAACCTGGCTCTCGGCACGCGACTGAGCGGCCTTCAGCAAGCGGGAGATACGTTCGGCTTCGAGACGGTGGAACTGAATCCGTCCTTCACCCAGCTCGATCTGATCATGCATCCCGCGATCGTGTTCCAGTCTGCGGAGTATCACCTCACCACGTTCTGGGGCATGGACGATGCGGGCATGGCGATTATCCGCGACCCCGCCCTTGGTCGAATCTCGTGGGGACCCGCCGACTACATCCAGAATGTAATCGGCAATCCGAAGCTGCTGGTCTTCTATCCGGGCACCGTCCCGCGATGCGACCCGGAAAGCGCTCCCGTGGAAATCGCCCGATTCCAGAACATGCTTCGCTCGCTCGGTTACTTCCGCGGCGGGATTACAGGCAGGTGGAGCGATCGTCTGGCGAATGCGATCAGGTCATTCCAGCGAAGCATGGATCTCGAACCGACCGGGGTTGTCGATCCCGCAACCAGCATCTATCTTGAGGGCGCGTGGCACGTTGTTGTGAACGGTCCGGTCGCGCCGTTCATGCAGATCGATCGCAGCGACGCGACCGCGAGCCGGACAGTGCCGATCATGACCCGTCTGAATCCCGGACGCTGAAGCCCCGCAATCTCGCCGCACGAGCGTCAATCCCTCCTGTTGCGCTATAATTCCCCGACCATGGCCGACAACCATGTCAAATCCCTCGTCTGCGTCCCGACCTACAACGAGCGGGAGAACATCGCGAAGCTCATCGGACAGATTCTCGAAAATCTGCCGGAGACGGAGATCATGATCATCG
>CAYLVL010000250.1:0-4552 GCA_964387135.1 uncultured Planctomycetota bacterium | reverse complement strand
GTACGCGGGGTTGGTGATGGAGGAAGGAACGGTCGGGCAGATTTTTCACGACCCGAAACATCCGTACACGATCGGGCTCCTGAGCTGCCTCCCGAGGGTGGACGAGATACGTGAGCGCCTGACACCGATCGCGGGGCAACCACCGAATCTCGCCTCACTTCCTCACGGATGTCCGTTCGTGGAGCGATGCGCCCGCGCTCGAACGCTGGGCATCACCGAGAAATGCCTGAGCGAGCGACCGCCGGAGTTCAGCCTTCCCGACATTCGACGGGTCCGCTGCTGGGAGTATGCCGGGGACGCCTGAACCAGTTCAGTGACGCAACCTCCGGCATCGACTCCTGTCCGAGTATATGGCACAATAAATCCAAGCGAGGACTCCAGGGATGTTCGGATGGGGAGCATTTGCGGCCTCTCGATTGTGGCCCGGCACCGATTGGGTGACTTTCATTTCTTTCTTTGTTCTGGTCATCTGCCTGATGGCCTGGCATTTCAACCGTGTCTACACGCACGTGCCCAACCATGTGCTTCCCGAGGCTGCCATGGCGGCTCCGGTCGACGAGATCGACGACTATATTCGCCGCTACGAGGATGACGGCTACATGGTGTCGCACGCGCGCGACCTCGACCCGGTCAGGAATGATCATGATCGCCTTATCATCGAGTACATCGTCATGACCCCCGAGCGCGATCAATTCTGGGAATTCAAATGGGCATGGGAGGTGCCCGTCCAGCTCACCGATGACTGGCTGATATTCGCCACGCTCGAGGAGAAAGATATCCCGGGTCTGGCTTGACCGTTGCGGGTTGATCCCGCTAAGCAGGGCAGCAAGAGAAGTGCAGGGAGAGTTGGAGGAGTTTACAGCATCAAGCATCGAAGCCGCGAACGTCAGTGGGCGTTGACATCACTTTGCCTGCCATCTTCCAATCGTCTGAGGAAGTCATCAGGCAGAGGAAAGTGACCCTCTCCCTGCCCAGCGGTCGGGGCTCAGATAACTGGCGTTAATCCCACAACCATTCTGTGCTAAGCTGATTGATGTTCGGGCCATTCCGCCAATGGACGGTGATAACAACATCCTTCTTGAAGCCGCCGACGTCATCAAGCATTTCCCCATCACGCGGGGAATTATTTTTCAGAGGCAGATCGGGGCTGTAAGGTCGGTGGACGGCGTCTCCTTCTCGATCGAGCGCGGGAAGACACTGGGACTGGTCGGTGAATCAGGCTGCGGGAAGTCGACGCTGGGGAGGCTGATTCTACGCCTGATCGACATCACCTCCGGCAGCATCCTCTTCGAAGGCCGCGACATCGCCAAACTTGATCGAAAGGCACTTCGCGAATTGCGCAGGGACATGTCGATCGTGTTCCAGGACCCGCAGGCGTCGCTGAACCCGCGAATGCCCATCGGGCAGGCGATCGCCGAGCCGCTCGAAATCTTCCGCGTCGCGAAAGGCAGGGAGAAACGCAACCGCGTGAGAGAATTGATGGAGCTTGTCGGGATCAATCCCGACAGCGCCGGACGTTACCCGCATGAGTTCTCCGGCGGACAGAAGCAGCGGATCGGTGTCGCGCGGGCGCTCGCGTTGAATCCGAAGCTGATCATCTGCGACGAGCCGGTCAGCGCGCTCGATGTGAGCATACAGGCGCAGGTGGTGAATCTCTTCCAGGACCTTCAGCAGCAGCTCGGGCTGACGTATCTCTTCATCGCGCACGACCTGTCGATCGTCGAGCACATCTCGGACTATGTCGCGGTGATGTATCTGGGCAAGATCGTCGAATATGCCCCATCGGACGAGCTGTACGCCGATCCGAAGCACCCGTACACCAAGGCGCTGCTGTCGGCGGTGCCGGTACCCGATCCGTCACACAAACCCAAGCGGATTCTTCTCGAAGGCGATCCCCCCTCCCCCGCGAATCCGCCGTCGGGGTGCAGGTTTCATACGCGGTGCAAGCATGTCCGTCCGGAATGCAGGACCGACGAGCCGCCCCGCGTGCATTTCAGCCCCCACCATTGGGCGGAATGTCATTTGTATTCGGAAACAAAACAAGTACCTGTATCCGAGCCACGACCATAAGGGAGTGGTAAATAAGGTCACCCGCCCGCCTGCTTACGCGCGCGACCCTGATACTTGCACCTTATTAAAACTGGAAATACAGAAATGGGCCGGTTTCTGAAAGGAGGAGAATGCATACCGCAGTCAGTATGCCCAGCGCGACCGCCCATGCCCGCTTCGGCTCCGCCCTTCTCACCCGCACAAGCTCGACCATGTTCGGACCGGCCATCGCCCATACGAGCGACACCAAGATCAGCAAAAGAAGCGCCGGATGTATGCGCACCGGATGCAGCAGACCCGGAAGATCAAACATCTTGCGGAGGATGGTCATCGACGCGTGCCACGTCGGCGGTCTGAAGAATACCCAACCTGTCGTCACGAGCAGGAACGTACCGATCTTGGCCCAGATGATGTTCTTCGGCACCCACCTGAACCGCTTCATGTGATGATGGAGCTCGAGGAGAATCGCGTGGTAGGCGCCCCAGACCATGAAAGTCCACGCGGCGCCGTGCCACAGTCCACCGAGAAGCATCGTCACCGCAAGCGAAACCGCCCTGTTCTTCCTGCCGCCAAGAGGAATGTACAGGTAGTCCCTCAGCCACCTCGACAGCGTGATGTGCCATCTGCGCCAGAAATCACTCATTGAGACCGCGCTGTAGGGAGAGTTGAAGTTCTGCGGGAATTCGAATCCCATGAGGTGCCCCAGCCCGATCGCCATGAGGCTGTATCCCGCGAAGTCGAAGTAGAGCTGAAGCGAGTAGCCGATAATCGCCGCCCATGATTCCAGCGGGGCGATGTTCTGGTAGTCGGCGAACATCGGATCGATGAAGTAGGCGATCCGATCCGCGATCAGCACCTTCTTCACAAGCCCGGCGGAGAAGTAGAAAAGCCCCAGGTTGAGGTTCTCGGCGGTGAACCTTCGGGGGAGGTTGCGGAGGCGCTCACAGATCTCCTTGTAGCGCACGATGGGTCCGGCGATGAGCTGAGGGAAAAGCGAAACGAACGCCGCGAACTCGATGAAGTCTCTTGTCGGCTTGACCTGGCGGCGATAGATGTCGATCGTGTAGCTCATCGACTGGAAGGTGAAGAAGCTGATTCCGATCGGGAGGACGATCTGCCAGCCGGGAAGAATACCGCCTGCGCCGAACCATCCCGAGATGTTGTTCGCGGTGGCCGCGAGAAGCATGTAGTACTTGAAGAAGCCGAGCAGGCCGAGATTCGCGCAGAGCGAGACGATGAGCCACGCCCTTCGGACCGCAGGGCGGTCACTTGCATGCATATACAGACCGGCGGTGTAGTCAACGACGGTGGACACAAGAAGAAGCGAGCAGAGCCGCCAGTCCCAGTAGCCGTAGAAGACATAGCTCGCAAGCGTCAGCCAGAGCCGCCTGAGACGGTCATGCCTGATGAGCCAGTAGCCCCCGATGGCTGTCGGCGCGAAGACGAAAATGAATATCGGGCTTGGAAACAGCACTCGTCTTCTACGTCTCCCCGCTCCCGGATGTCAGAAGCTTCCTCAGGAGCAGATCGCAGTTCGGCTTGCGCATGTGGATCTCGTCATAGAAGAGGTCGGGATCGCCGCCGAAGCTCTCCAGGTGCAAAAAATCCCTGAAAACACCGCCCGCATCGCCGACCGTCCGCTCGAAATACTGTGTCACTTCCCTGTATACCGGCTCCGCATCGAATTCCTCCAGCACATCCCACAGTCTCGGATGAGCCGGCGTCATGAAAGCATACACCCTGATTCCCCTGACTTCGCAGATATCGAGGAAATCCTGCCAGTACGCTTTCCTGGTCTCCGAAAGACCTGTCCATCCTGACACGGCAAGTCCACGCTCGGTATATCGCTTGCGCCTCAGCCTCCGGGTGATCGTATCCTCCAGGTCGAAGGTCCCATCGGCAATCATCGCCTCCGCGTGGGCCTGGAGAGTGAAACCGTCCTCCCTGTAGTCCAACCTCGGCTGACCGGCTTCCATTGTCCGATCATCATCACGCCCTCTCAGAGTCGACAGAATCACCGCCAGCGACTGCACTGCCTGGTCCATGGTGAACAGCAATCCAAGCTTCTCGAAAGCCGTCGCCTGTCCGTTCGGATCGTGCACGAACCATCGCGAAATCCCCGGCACAAACCTTGCTTCGGGTTGTATCGGCAGCGCCGGATGCACGGTCTCCACTCCAACTCCGACGATGATCAGGTCTATCGGCTCCTGACGATCCTCAAGAACGTGATTCAGGACCGCGTAGTAGGTCTCCGAACCAGATCCCGGAAGCCAGAAGTTGAAACATCGCTCGCCGGTCAATTCCCCGACCACTTCAGGGTCGCAGGTCATCACCCTGGAGCTTCCGAGAATCAGTGCCGACGGATCGGGATGAAATTCATCGAAAAGCTCCAGCTTTTTCTTGTAGTTGTTAAACTGGGAAGGGGGAAGGAGCCTGTTGCCGTAGATGTCAAACGGATCGACGATGAAGTTCATCAGCGCGGCAAGTCCGACCACAATTGCCA